>JAGWRL010000185.1 GCA_028876585.1 Pseudomonadota bacterium
CCGGCGCGGGATCATCGCCCTGGCGACCGCCTGACCGACGTAGAACACGGCGTCGAGATTGGTCGCCATCAACTCACGCCAGACTTTCGGCTCGAAGTCCTCCAGCGGCGCGCGGCGCTGGATGCCGGCGTTGTTGACCAGCACGTCGAGCGCGCCGATCTCGGCCTCGATGCGCGCGATCGCCCGCGCCGCCGCGTCCGGGTCGGTCACGTCGAAGGCGGCGGCGCGCGCCTGCAACCCTTCGCCGGTCAACGTGGCGACGGCGGCCTCGACCTTGGCCGCGTCGCGGCCGTTGACGACGACCGTCGCGCCGGCGCCCGCCAGCGCCCGCGCCAAAGCCAGCCCGATGCCGCCGGAGGAGCCGGTGACGAGCGCGACGCGGCCATCGAGCGAAAACAAACGTTGCAAACGAGCGTTCATGGCGTCCTCCGGCGGTTCGGCCCGGTCCTAGGACGCCGGCGCGGCGCGCGCATCCCAAAAATGCGAATCACTTGCCCGCAAACAGCGCGCGCAAAATGTGGCCGCCGTTCTCAGGCGGCGGCGGTCCATCGCGCGAAAACAGGTCGGCGATGCGGCGCGGCCCGTAATCGTCGATCTCGCGGGCGCCGAGCGCGGTGAGGAAGGCGTGCAGTTCCGGCGTGGCGAAGGCGCTGCGGAAGGTTTCGCCCAGCTCGGCGACGCGCGCCGCCATGCGCTCGTGGAACAGCCGATGGCCGGGCGAATCGATGCTGTCGGTCGGATTGGCGTAGTCGAATACGATCGAGCCGCCGCCCTTCAGCCCGGCGACGAAGCGCAGCGTCGCCTCGAACGCCGCGCGGGTGAGATAGGGCGTGACGCCGAGCCACAGGAACGCCGCCGGGGCGTTATCGTCGAACCCGGCCGCCGCCAGACTTTCCCCCAGACTATCGCGCTCGAAATCGCACGGCGCGAACCTGAGATGCGCCGGCGTCGCCACCCCGGCCGCCGCCAGCCGCCGCCGCTTCTCGGCCTGGGTGTCGCGATGGTCGACCTCGAACACCGCCAGACCCTCGACCGGCGCCAGCCGGCAGCCGAAGGTGTCGAGCCCGGCGCCGAGCACGACCACCTGCCGCAGCCCCTGCCCGATCCGCGCCCGCGCGTGATCCTCCGCCAGCCGGCTGCGCAAGGCGACGAACAGGCGCAACGGCCGCAACACAGGGTCGGCGGCGCGGTCGATATGAACTTGTAGATCGTCGCGCAGGATTTTTGCCGCCAGCGGATCGACGAACACGCTGGCGCCGTCGGCGACCTGATGCGCCGCGCGCAGACCCGCCGCCGTCAACGCCGTGAGACTGAACTGACCTGCCTGCATCGCGACACCCCCGCGCAAACCCTATAGCGGGCCGCTGGCGTCCGGCGCAAAGACGTGCGCCGCGCTTGCCTTTTCGCGCCCGCCCGCGCATGAGGGCGGCCATCTCAACCGCTCGGACGACTGCGCATGGGTTTCAAATGCGGCATCGTCGGCTTGCCCAATGTCGGCAAGTCGACGCATTTCAACGCGCTGACGCAGACGGCGGCCGCCCAGGCGGCGAACTATCCGTTCTGCACCATCGAGCCCAATGTCGGCGACGTCGCCGTGCCCGACCCACGGCTGGAGACGCTCGCCGAGATCGCCGGCTCGAAGGACATCATCCCGACCCGGCTGACCTTCGTCGACATCGCCGGCCTGGTGCGCGGCGCCTCGAAGGGCGAGGGTCTGGGCAATCAGTTTCTCGCCAATATCCGCGAATGCGACGCCATCGCCCATGTCGTGCGCTGTTTCGAGGACGGCGACGTCACTCATGTCGAGGGCAAGATCGACCCGATCTCCGACATCGACACCATCGAGACCGAATTGATGCTGGCCGATCTCGAAAGCCTGGAGCGGCGCACGCTGGCGCTGGAGAAGAAGGCCAAGGGCGGCGACAAGGAATCGAAGGAACTGTTCGATCTCGCCGTCCGCGCGCTGGCGGAATTGCGCGAGGGGCGGCCGGCGCGCGTGGCCAGCGTCGACAAGGAGGAGCGCAAGCTGTTCCAGTCGCTCGGCCTGTTGTCGTCGAAGCCCGTGCTCTATGTCTGCAATGTCGAGGAAGGTTCGGCGGCCGACGGCAACGCCTTCTCGCGCCGCGTCGCCGAGCGCGCCGCGGCCGAAGGTGCGGTGGCGGTCGTCGTCTCCGCCAAGATCGAGAGCGAAATCGCCGTGCTGCCGCGCGGCGAGCAGAAGGATTATCTCGAAGCCGTCGGGCTGGAGGAGCCGGGCCTCAACCGCGTCATCCGCGCCGGCTATGAATTGCTGCATCTCGTCACCTTCTTCACTGTCGGGCCGAAGGAGGCGCGCGCCTGGACGGTCGAAGCCGGCGCGCGGGCGCCGCGCGCCGCCGGCGTCATCCACACCGATTTCGAGAAGGGCTTTATCCGCTCCGAGACCATCGGCTTCGAGGATTACGTCGCCGGCAAGGGCGAGGCCGGCGCGCGCGAAGCGGGCAAATTCCGGCTCGAAGGCAAGGAATACGTCGTGCGCGACGGCGACGTGTTGCATTTCCGGTTTGCAAACTGAGACCGTAATCGTCCAAGTCAAACCACCGTCATTGCGAGCGAAGCGAAGCAATCCATGTATCCGACTCACCGAGCCTTACCAATTTACCTACGATCCGGGCGAGATGGATTGCTTCGTCGCTGCGCTCCTCGCAATGACGGGGCGCCAGGTTTATCTGATCCGCAAGAATTTTAGAGATCTTCTGCTATGTTATATTTCGAGGATTTTCCCGTCGGCGAAGTGATCGTGTTCGGCGACCGCGTCGTCACGGCGGAAGAGATCGTCGCCTTCGCCCGCGACTGGGACCCGCAGCCGTTTCACCTCGACGCCGAGGCGGCGAAAGATTCGCAGATCGGCGAATTGATCGCCTCGGGCTGGCACACCGGCAGCCTGCTGATGCGGATGATGTGCGACGCCTATCTGCTGCGCTCCGCCAGCGAGGGGGCGCCGGGCATCGAGGAAATGCGCTGGCTGAAACCCGTGCGGCCGGGCGACCGGCTGAGCGTGCGCCGCACCACGCTCGCCGCCCGCGTGTCGCGCTCGCGCCCCGCACTCGGCATCGTCGATTTCCAGTTCGAGGTGATCAACCAGAGCGGCGAAACGGCGCTGCTGTTGAAAAGCGCGTCGTTCCTGCGTCGCCGGACGGAGGCGGCCTGATGCTGGCGTTCTTCGAGGACATCGTGATCGGCGAGGAGCGCCAGCTCGGCGCGCACGCCTTCACCAAAGAAGCCATCATCGACTACGCGCGCCAGTTCGACCCGCAGCGCTTCCATCTCGACGAGGAGGCCGCGAAAGCCTCGCTGTTCGGCGGGTTGTGCGCGAGCGGCTGGCACACCGCCGCCGCCGCGATGCGCGTAATCGTCGACGCGCGCACAAAGGGCCTGGCCGAGCTGGCCGCGCGCGGCGAGGCGCTGCCGCCGCTCGGCGTGTCGCCGGGGGTGGAGAAGCTGCGCTGGCCCAACCCGACCCGGCCGGGCGACGTCGTCACCTTCTACAGCCGCGTGATCGACAAGCGCGAGACGAAGCGGCCGCAATGGGGCCTGATCCAGATGTTGACCTGGGGGCTCAATCAGGACGGGCGCGAGGCGATCACGATGGAAAACCGCGCTTTTGTGGGCCGGCGCGGCTAGTCCGGCAACGCGTAGACCGCGCAAGGCAAAGCGATGCCGCGCAACTGGTGGCGCCCGAGCGGGACCAGCGGCGCGTCGACCTGCGCCGCCAGCGCGCCCGAGACCAGCGCCGAGCGCCCGAGCGGCTTGCACAGCCCTTCGAGCCGGCTCGCCAGATTGACCGCCGGGCCGATGGCGGTGAAATCGAGCCGGTTGGCGGCGCCGATATTGCCCCAATGCACGCCGCCCAGATGCAGCGCCGCGCCAAATGACAGTTCGGGCAGGCCGCGCGCCTGACGCTCCTGATTGAGCCGCGCCATGCCGGCGCGGGCGGCCGAAACCGCGCTGAGCGCCGCCGCGCACACCGGGCGCGCCGAGCCGCCGGCGACGGGGAAAATCGCCAGCAGGCCGTCGCCGATGAATTTCAGCACCTCGCCGCCATAGGCGTGGATCGCCCCGGCGATGCGGTCGAACCAGGCGTCGAGCGCGGCGATCACCTCCTCCGGCGGCTGGTTCTCCGACAGCGCGGTGAAGCCGCGCAGATCGGCGAACAGCAGCGCCGCCTCGATGTTTTCGCCCACGACCCGACGCAACGGCGCGGCCAGCGCCTGCGCGGCGCTGCGGCGGCCCAGATACGCCTCCAAGGTCGCCGCCAATGTCGCCCGCGCGGTAAGCGCTGCGAGCGGCGCGGCGGCGAACCGCGCGGCTTGGCGCAAGCGCGCCGCCTCGGCGGCCGAGAAATCGCGCGGCGCGACCCAGGCGAGCCACGGACCCTCGGGCGCGCGCCCGACGCGATCCTCGCACACGCGGCCCGGCGCGATTTTTTCCAGCCACAGCCGCTCGTCGCGGTGGGCGGCGTCGCCGGCGCCTGGCAGAGCGAAGCCGAGCGCCTCGATCACCTCGCCGTTGTCGGCGCGCCACAGCCAGGCGCGGCGCGCGATCAAGGGATGGGCGACCTTCAGCGACAAGGCGGCGCCGGCGACCGGCAGGCCCTCGGCGACGAGCCGGGCGGCGAGCCCGGCCAGAAAGCGATCCGCGTCGTCGATTTCGGCGGCGGCGTCGATCAGCCAGTCGAGGGTCACGGACATCTGCACAAAAACGCCCCCGAACTTGGCCATCACCCCGACGGGCGCCTATCTTAGCCGGCGCCAAGCCGCGTCGCGAGGAGCTTTGTGATGAGCGAACCGCTGCAAGTCCGCCAGGAGACCTTCATCGCCGCCCCGCCGGCGGCCGTGTTCGCCTATCTCACCGATCCTGAGAAGATCGTCAGCTGGATCGGGTCGCAAGCTTCGACCGAGTTGCGGCCGGGCGGGCTCTATCTGTTGCAGGGCGTTGGCGGGCGCGCCCGCGCGGCGCGCGGCGCGTTTCGCGAGGTGGCGCCGGTGCACCGGCTCGCCTATTCCTTCGGCTGGGACGACAGCGCGGAAGTGCCGGCCGGCTCCACCCTGATCGAATTCGACCTTGTGGAACAGGACGGCGGCACCCTGCTGCGGATGACGCAGAGCGGCTTCCCCAACGCCGCGCAATGCGCCCAGCATGATCGCGGCTGGCGCTATTATTTCGGCCGGCTGGCGAGCGTGGCGAAGGGCGTCGATCCCGGCGCCGACATCGGCCCTGCGGCGAGGTGAGCGTCCCGGCGCCCCGTTTTTGTCGCAATCGCGCAACAGAGTTGCCGAATTAACACAACACGCTTCGCCCCGCCGCGAAGGAGGATGAACCCGCGTTGACAGTGCACGCCCCGCCCGCCGCGCCTCCCGCGGAAGCGTCGATCGTATTTGCCGAAGGCCTGCCCGATAGCTGGGTGTCGCGCCGCTTCGGCCCCTGGGCGGTGGGCGCGGCGCTGGCGCTGGCGGTCGCCACTTTCGTCATTTTCGCCGGCTTCACGCCGATCATCCCGACCAATGGGGTGGTGCGCGGCCTGCTCGGCGGCGATGGCGTCGTCGTCGCGGTGCTGCTGGTGTTCATCGGCCTGGAGGTCGTCAAGCTGCGGGCGGCGCGCAAAGTCGCGCGCGCCGGCTCGCGGCTGCACACCCGCCTCGTCGTGCTGTTCTCGCTGGTGGCGGCGATCCCGGCGCTGTTCACCGCCGTGGTCGCCACGGTGTCGGTGGAATGGGCGATCAACCCCGCCTTCATGCGCAACGTCGCCGCCTTCATCAACGAATCGGGCGCCTCGTCGCAGCTCTATCGCGAATCGCAGTGCCAATCGCTGCTGCGCGACGCCGACCTGATCGCCGGCGACCTGTCGCGCGCCTCGATGTTGCTGAAAAGCAACCGCGAGATGTTCCAGAACTATCTCGACGCCCGCGCCCGCGCGCTCAATTTCTCGGTCGCCGCGATCGTCACCTCCGAGGGCGAGACCACCATCTCCTCGGTCAATTCCGACCCGGCGCTGATCGCCAAGCCGGGGCCGCGCGATTTCGCCGACGCCAACGCCAAACAGCCGTTCTGCGGCCTGCTCGGCGGCGGCGGCGCCTTCATCGCGCTGCGGCCGATCGAATCGCTGCCCAATTCCTATTTCTACGCCGGCCGCGCCATCGACCCGATCGCCGACCGGGTCGGCCGCGACGCGCAGCAGGTCACCGCCGCTTTCGCCAATTTCGAGGCGCATCGGCTCAACATCGAGCTCGGCTTCGCCACCGTGTTCATCATGCTGTCGCTGACCTTGCTGATTTCGGCGGTGTGGACCGGGCTGACCTTCGCCAACCGGCTGGTCAATCCGATCCGCCGCTTGATCCGCGCCGCCGATTCGGTCGCCTCCGGCGATTTCTCGGTGCGGGTGCCGACCCGCAAGTCGGAGGGCGATCTCGCCCATCTCGGCGAGACCTTCAACAAGATGACCAGCGAATTGCGCACCCAGCGCGACAGCCTGATCGACGCCAATCTGCTCAACGAGGAACGCCGCGCCTTCATCGAGGCGACGCTCGCCGGCGTGCCGGCGGGCATCGTCGGCGTCGACAAGCACGATGCGGTCGCGGTCTGCAACGCGGCGGCCGAAAAGCTGTTCGTCGCCAACGACGGCGCGCTGATGGGGCGCCCGGTCGGCGAAGTGTTCCCCGCGCTCGCCCCCATTCTCGCCGACGCCGCCGGTTCGCGCGCCCGCGTGCATCAGGCGCAGGCGACTTTGTCGGTCGCAGGGCGCGAGCGGCTGCTCAACGTGCGCGTCACCGGCGATCCGCGCCGGCCCGATCTCGGCCGCGTCATCACGCTCGACGACATCACCGATCTCGTCACCGCGCAGCGCTCCTCCGCCTGGGCCGACGTCGCCCGCCGCATCGCGCACGAGATCAAGAACCCGCTGACGCCGATCCAGCTTTCCGCCGAGCGGCTGA
>JAGWRL010000186.1 GCA_028876585.1 Pseudomonadota bacterium
GTCACGGCGACATCGATTTGTTAGACGGCGGGCTCTTCGCCGGTCGCGGCTTTCAGCGGCGGTTTCCGGGCGATGCGGTCATGGCGGAATTGGTAGACGCGCTAGCTTGAGGTGCTAGTTCTTTAACCGGAGTGGAGGTTCGAGTCCTCTTGACCGCACCATCGTTTCGACGGCGACCCCCAGGGGTCGCCGTTTTCGTTTGGCGAGGGTTGGCGCTCAGCGCGCCCGCGTCCATTCCCCCTCGTCGCCCTCGCGCCAGTAGCTGACATCAGCGCCCGCGCCGGACAGCGCTTTCCACGCCAGCCGCGCCGCCGCCATCGTCTCCTCGTCGCGGGCGTCGAACAGCACGATCACCTGGGCCGCCGCGTCGGCGACGAACCGCGCCGCCTCGGCCGGGTTCAGCACCACCCGCAGCCGCGCGCCGTTGGGGTTCTCGTCCGTCGCGGTGAGGAAGATCGGCTGCGTCGCCGGGTCGCCGTCGCCGGCGGTGCCGTGCGGCAGAAAACTGTCGTCGCGAAACGTCCACAGCTTCTCGTTCAGCGCGTCGCGCGCGGCCTCGTCGGCGGTTTGCACGACGATTCGCGCAGCCCTCGCCCATTCCGCCTCCAGCAGATCGGGCAGCGCCTGTTCGAGCCGGCGCCGCTCCAGATGCAGGAAGCGGAATTCGGGCACGGCTAATTCTCGGCGACGATGACGAAGGCGCGGTCGATCTCGGTGAAGATCATGCCGACGCCGACGCCGCCGGGCTCATGCTGCTCGGTCTTGCCGGCGACATAGACGTCGCCGCGCTGGCGCGAGGCGGACAGATATTCCTTCGCCTCGCCCGCCAGCCCGCGCGACGCGTTGCGCGCCTTGCCGCCGTCCCAGCCGAGCGCCGCCTTCATGGCGATCTGTTGCAGGCGCTCGAACCCCTCCGCCGCCTTGCCGCGCATCGGCTCCAGCACATGCGCCTCGAAGCGCTTGAACTGGTCGCCCTGGCAGGTCAACGTGCCGTCGACGTCGGCATGGGTGTTGATGTCGTAGTTGACCGTGGTGCTATGGACGCGCGACACCACCAGCGCGCGCGAATAATCGAGGCCGATCTCGCCCCCCTCCGCGCGCATCTTTTGCAGGAAGGCGTCGCAGCCCGGCAGCGCCGCCGCAGGCGTCGCGCAGGCGACGCCCGCCCCCACCATCGCCGCGACGGCCCAAGTAAACCGCTTCATATCGACCTCGTCCGGACGCCGCTAGCGTTCCTCGTAATGATCCGCGACGAGCCGGTCGAGCAGCCGAACGCCCCAGCCGGAGCCCCAGGACGTATTGGTCTCGGTCGCCGGCGAGGCCATCGCGGTGCCGGCGATGTCGAGATGCGCCCAAGGGATGTCGCCCACGAATCGCTTGAGAAAATGCGCCGCGGTTATGGAGCCGGCATGGCGGCCGCCGGAGTTTTTCATGTCGGCGAACTTCGAATCGATCAGTTTGTCGTAGGCCGGCCCCATCGGCATCCGCCACACCGTCTCGCCGGTCGCCTTGCCGGCCTCGAAAAGGCGCGTCGACAATTCGTCGTCGTTGGAGAACAGGCCGGCGTTTTCGACGCCGAGCGCCACCAGGATCGCCCCGGTCAGCGTCGCCAGATTGACCATCAGCTTCGGCTTGACCGTCTCCTTGGTCCACCACAGCGCGTCGGCCAGCACCAGCCGCCCCTCCGCGTCGGTGTTGACGACCTCGATCGTCTGGCCCGACATCGAGGTGAGGATGTCGCCCGGCCGGTAGGATTCGCCGCCGGGCATGTTCTCCACCAGCCCGATCACGCCGACCACATTCGCCTTGGCCTTGCGCTTGGCGAGCGCGTGCATCAGGCCGACGACGCAGGCGGCGCCCGCCATGTCGCCCTTCATGTCCTCCATGCTGGCGGCCGGCTTGATCGAAATGCCGCCGGAATCGAAGCACACGCCCTTGCCGACGATCGCCACCGGCGCCGCCTTCTTCGATTTCGCGCCCTTCCAGCGCATGGCGACGAACCGGCTTGGCCGGGTCGAGCCGCGCCCGACCGCCAGCAGCGCGCCCATGCCGAGCTTGGCCATCGCCTTCTCGTCGAGCACTTCGACATCGACGCCGAGCTTTTCCAGCGCCTCGGCGTGCTCGGCGAAGGTTTCGGGATAAAGCACGTTGGGCGGTTCGTTGACGAGCGTGCGGGCGATCTCGACCCCCTCGGCGACCGGCTCGCGATGGGCGTGCGCGCCGCGCGCCGCCTCGGGATCGGCGACCAGGATCGTCACCTCGGGGGCGGTCTTGTCGCCCTCGTCATTGTCCGCCTTCCTGGTCTTGTATTTGTCGAACTTGTAGCTGCGCAGTCGGAAGCCGAGCGCGAAATCGGCAGCGGCCGAGGCGCCCCATTCGCCCTCCGGCGCCTCGAACAGCACATGCACCACCTTCGCCTTGGGCAATCGCCCGGCGACGTAGCCGCCGAGTTGGACGAAATCGATTCCCTCGCCCTTGGGTTCGGCGCCGACCACCAGCAGCCGCTCGACCGACAGGCTGGCCGGCCGCACCAGATCCATCGCGCTCGACCCCTTGCCCTTGAAGGCGAGGGTCTCGGCGGCGTCGCGCAAAAAGCCAGCCGCGCCCGCGACATGGGCGGCGGTCTTGGCGCCCATCTTGAGGTCGGCGGCGCAAAAGACGACGAGCGCCCCCGCGTCGGGAGCCGAAAACGGGGCGAAGGCGATCTTGACGGTATCGGACATGGGACTCCCGCACGGGCGCAGTGATTTCCGCGCACTCTTCGGAGGCTTTGGCGGCGCCGTCAACCGAAGTTAAGCCAAGGGCGTAAACGATTTAACAACAGGTGTGTCCGCCGCGGCCTTGCCAGCGCCACGACGGACGTCTAGCGCAGCCCTTGGAGGCCCCGTCCGGCGACCATGCTGCGTTTGCAACGATACCTGTTCCGCATGGCCGGCATGGCGTTCCTCGTCAGCCTCGCCACGCTGACGACGATCATCTGGATCACCGGCGCCTTGAAGGAGATCAGCCTCCTCACCGCCAAGGGGCAGACGATTCTGGTGTTCTTCACCCTGACCAGCCTGGGGCTGCCGTTCCTCGTCGCCGCGATCGCGCCGATCGCGCTGTTCGGCAGCGTGCTCTATTGTCTCAACCGGCTGAACGGCGACAGCGAATTGATCGTGCTCAGCGCCTCGGGCGTGTCGCCGGGGCTGCTGCTGCAACCCTTCATGCTGCTCTCGGCGCTGGTGTTCGCCGGGCTATTGGCGCTGCACACCGTCGTCATCCCCTACAGCTTCAACGCCGTCGATGAATTGTCGAAGCGCATCCACGCCGATTTCATCGCCAATTTCGCCCGGCCCGGCGCGTTCAACCAGCTCGAAGCCGGCTTCATCTTCCATTATCGCGAGCGCGCGCCCGACGGCGGCCTGCGCGGCGTGTTCATCCAGGACCGGCGCAATCCGCAGGAAATCTCCACCTTCATCGCCGAGGTGGGCGATCTGGTCGAGAAGAACGACGACGTCTATCTCGTATTGCGCAAGGGCAGCGCGCAGCGGCCGAGCGGCGCGGGCGATTCCTCGCTCGTCACGTTCCAGGATTACGCCATCGACCTCAGCCAGTTCCTGCATCGCGGCGCCGATGACGGCAAGCCGCGCCCGCGCAATCGCGACACAATGGCGCTGCTCAATTTCGATTCGCGCGATCCGGCGGAAAAGCCGCTGACCAATCAGGCGCGCACCGAGCTTTACGAGCGGCTGACCAGCCCGCTCTACGCGCTGGTCGCCGGGCTGATCGCCTTCGCCGCGCTGGGGCAGGCGCGCACGACGCGGCAGAATCGCGGCCTCGCCATCCTCGTCGCCATCCTCATGTTCGCGGCGGTGCGCATCTTCGGCTTCGCCGATGCGCTGATGTTGCGCGGCAAGGGCGCGGCGCCGCCGCCGGAATGGTCGCTGATCGGCGCCTGGGGCGGCCCGCTGGCGGCGGCCGCGCTCAGCCTCGACGCGATCTTCGCCGGGCCGGTCGCGCGGGCCGCTGGCAGGCTCAGGGCGCGGCGATGATTTTCGGCGTGCTCGGCCGCTATTTCGCCCGCCGCTTCGCTGGCGCCGTGCTCGGCGTGTTCGCCGGCGTGCTGGCGCTGATCTTCACGCTCGATTTCGTCGACACGCTGCGCCGCGCCGGCGAAGCCAAGGGGGCGAGCGGCGGCCTGATCGCCTGGCTGGCGGTGCTGCACACGCCCATCGTCGCCGAACAGGCGCTGCCGTTCGTCGTGCTGCTCGGCGCGATGACCGCCTTCCTCAACCTGTCGCGCAAGCTGGAGTTGGTGGTGGCGCGCTCGGCCGGCGTCTCGGTGTGGCAGTTCCTGATCCCCGCGCTGGCGCTGTCGCTGGCGTTCGGCGTCGCCGAAGTGGCGGCGTTCAACCCGCTGTCGACGACGATGAAACGCCACGCCGCCGCGCTGGAGGCCAAGCTGTTCGGCGCCAACGCGCAAGACGCCGGCGGCTTCTGGCTGCGGCAGAAGACCGTCGACGGCCAGTCGATTCTGCATGTCGACGCGCGCGACGCCGACACCGACGAGTTCATCGGCGTCGAGGCGTATAATTTCGGCCGCGACGGCGTGTTCGACCAGCGCGTCGACGCCAAGCGCGCGTCGCTGCGCGACGGCTATTGGGAGTTCCACGACGCCGAAGTGGTGACGCCCGGCGCCGACGAGACCCACGCGCGCGTCTATCTGCTGGCGACCTCGCTGACGCGCGAGCAGCTGTCGCAGAGTTTCGTGCCGCCCGACACGGTGTCGTTTTTCGGCCTGAAACCGCTCGCCGACGAGGTGCGCAGCGCCGGCCTCGACGCCACGCCCTATCTGATGCGCCGCCAGCAATTGCTGGCGCTGCCGCTGTCGCTGGCGGCGATGACGCTGGTCGCCGCTTGCTTTTCGTTAAGGCTGTTCCGGATGGGCGGCGTGCAGCGGATGGTTTTGGGTGGCGTGAGCGCGGGCTTCGTGCTTTATGTCGGCTCTAAGATCATCGGTGATCTGGGAAATGCCGGCTTAGTGCCAACCCCGATCGCCGCGTGGTCGCCCGCGCTCGGGGGCTGTCTGTTCGGGGTGTATGTGTTGCTCCACCAGGAGGACGGCTGATGCGTCGCGTCCTCGCTAGATGTAGCCGGTTTACGCAACGAGGCGGTCTCACCGCCGCGCTCGCGCTGGCGTTTGCGCTCGCCTTCGGCGGCGTCGCCCTGGCGCAAAAAGCCCCGCCCGCCGCCGAGCGCGATCCCGCCAAGCTCTATGTCGACGCCGACAAGCTGGTTTACGACAAGACGCGCGACATCGTCACCGCCGACGGCGCCGTGGTGCTCTACTACAAGAACCGCGTGCTTCAGGGCGATCACGTCGTCTATGACCGCAAGGCCAAGCGCGTGCGCGTCACCGGCCACGCCAAGCTGACCGACGAGCACGGCAACGTCACCTATTCGCCGAAAATCGAGTTGACCGACGATTTCGCCAGCGGCTTCGCCGATACGGTGCAGATGATCGGCTCCGACAAGACGCGCTTCACCTCGCCGCGCATCGAGCGCTCGAACGATGCCGTCACCGTGTTGCAGAAGGGCGTCTACACCGCCTGCGAGCCGTGCAAGACCCATCCCGAATGGCCGCCCCTGTGGCAGGTGCGGGCGGGCGAGATCGTCGAGAACCAGGACACGCACACCATCTATTTCCGCGACGCCTATTTCGACGCGTTCGGCGTCCCGGTCGCCTACATCCCCTATTTCTCCACCGCCGACCCGACCGTCACCCGCCAGAGCGGCTTTCTCACGCCCTCCTTCGTCAGCGAGAGCGCGCTCGGCCTGGGCGTCACCACGCCCTATTTCCTGGCGCTGGCGCCGAATTACGACCTGACGCTGTCGCCCAGCCTCTTCACGATGCAGGGGCCGTTCCTCGACGCGGAATGGCGCCATCGCACCGAGAACGGCTCCTACAGCGTGCGGCTGAGCGGCATCGACCAGTTGCAGCCGGGCAAATTCTTCCCCGCGCCCTACGGCGCCGGCAACTTGCAGTTCCGCGGTTCAGCGGAGAGCAAGGGCGAATTCGCGCTCAACGAGAACTGGACCGTCGGCTGGGACCTGACCCTGCTGAGCGACCGCTTCTATCTCAACGACTACCGGCTGCGCGCGCTCGACACGACGCAATATTTCTTCCAGGATGTCGTCAGCCAGGTCTACCTGCGCGGCCAGGCGGGGCGCGGCTTCTTCGACCTCACCGGCTATTCGTTCCAGCCGACCACCGCCTTTCTCGACCGGCGCCAGGATCCCAACGCGATCCCGACCTTCGATTACCACCGCACCTTCGCGCTCGACCCCGACCGCTGGGGCGGCGTCGGCGGCGAGGCGACGGTCGAACTCAACGCCGCCAGCGTCACCCGCGAGGAGGCGCTTTATCAGTCGGTCGGCGCGCAAAGGTTCGACACCGCCTACAGCCTGTATCAGGTGTGCGGGACGGGGCAGACGACGGCCAGCTACGCCCCCGGCTCCTGCCTGCTGCGCGGCATCGGCGGCGATTACACCCGCGCCACGGAACAGATGTCCTGGTCGAGGAAGATCGTCGATCCGCTTGGGCAGGTGTGGAAGCCGTTCTCCTTCGAGCGGCTCAGCGGCGCGACGACGCAACTCACCGACGGATCCTATTCCTATGCCAGCGTCAACGGCGCGGCGCTCATCCCCAACGGGGCGCAGCCGGCCTTTTTCGCCGGCCAAGGCTCGGGCTCGTCGGCCACCGGCATGGCCGGCGTCGGGCTGGAATATCGCTTCCCCTTCGTCGCCGACACAAGTTTCGGCCAGCAGACGATCGAGCCGATCGCGCAACTGATCGTGCGCCCGGACGAAGTGCTGCCGGCGCTGCATCCCAACGAGGACGCGCAGAGCCTCGTGTTCGACGACACGACGCTGTTCAACTGGAGCAAATATTCCGGCTACGACCGCGTCGAGGGCGGCACGCGCGCCAATTACGGCTTCCAATACACCAACAGCCTGCCGAGCGGCGGCCATGTCAACATCGTCGGCGGCGAATCGGTGCAGGTCGCCGGGCAGAACTCCTACACCCTGCTCGACGCCACCTACACCGGCCTGCAATCCGGCCTCGACAAGCGCTGGTCGAACTATGTCGCCGGCGAGACGTTGCAGCCGACCTCGGCGCCGCTGACGCTGGGCCTCAAGCAGCAGTTCGACCACGACACACTGTCGCTGACCCGCTTCGACGCGATCCTGGGCGGGCGCTGGGGCGGATTCGAGGGCAGCCTCGATTACGCGAAATACAACGGCCAGCCGCTGATCGGCTTCCCCTTCCCGCGCGAGGGCGTCATCACCCGCGGCGCCTATAAGTTCGACAACGGCCTCGTCGTCAGCGGCGGCCTGACGCTCGACATGTCGCGCCGATTCTATGATCCAAGCTACGGCTCGCGGTTCTACGCGACGCAGTACAACCTCGGCCTCGCCTACACCGCCAACGCCTGCACGACGGTGAAGGTCGCCTATAATTCGACGCTGAGCGTGCCGATCAGCACCACGCCCGGCGTGCCGGCCGCGCCGGCGATGCGCGACCAGTCGCTGTTGTTCGAGATCGACCTGCGGACGCTGGGCGACGTCAAAGCCTCCTCCGGCGTGCGATGAGCGGCGCGCCGCTCGCGCTCACGATGGGCGATCCCGCCGGAATCGGCCTGGAACTCGCCCTGGCCGCGTGGCGCGAGGGCGCCGGCGCGCCGTTCTTCCTGCTCGCCGACCCCGACGCGGTGGCGCGGATCGACCGCCGCCTCGGCCTCGCCACTCCGATCGAGACGACCACGCCGGCGCTCGCGGCGCAGGTATTCGCCCATGCGCTCCCCGTCGTGGCGCTCGCCGCGCGGGTGTTGGCGGAGCCGGGCCGGCCCGATCCCGCCTGCGCGCCGGCGATCCTCGAATCGATCTCGCGCGCCGTCGGCTATGTCCATAGCGGCGAGGCGAGCGCCGTCGTCACCAATCCGATCGCCAAGAAGACGCTGTACGACGCCGGCTTCCGCCATCCCGGCCACACCGAATATCTGGGCGAACTCGCCGCCGCCTGGGGCGCGCCGGCGACGCCGGCGATGATGATCTGGTCGCCGCTGCTCGCCGTCGTGCCGGTGACGATCCACATTCCGCTGGCCGAGGCGCCGCGCGCCCTCACCCGCGCGCGCATCGAGGCGACGGCGCGCATCGTCGACCGCGATTTGCGCGCCCGTTTCCGCATCGAGCGGCCGCGCATCGCCGTGGCCGGGCTCAATCCGCACGCCGGCGAAGGCGGCGCGATGGGCCGCGAGGAGATCGACACGATCGCGCCGGCGATCGCGACGCTGCGCGCCGAGGGGTTGGACATATTCGGCCCCCTGCCCGCCGATACGATGTTCCACGCCCGCGCCCGCGAAAACTACGACGTGGCGTTGACGATGTACCACGATCAGGGCCTGATCCCGGCCAAGACGCTGGCGTTCGACGAGGGCGTCAACGTCACGCTCGGGCTGCCGTTCGTGCGCACCTCGCCCGATCACGGCACCGCGTTCGATATCGCCGGGCGCGGCCTCGCCGATGCGACGAGTCTCGTCGCCGCATTGCATCTCGCCGCGCGGATTTCGGCGTGACGCTCGCCGCCGACGGGTTGCCGCCGTTGCGCGAGGTCGTCGCCGCGCATGACATCGGGGCGAAGAAATCGCTCGGGCAGAATTTCCTCTACGACCTCAACCTGACCGGCCGCATCGCCCGCGCGGCGGGGCCGCTCGATGGCGTCACGGTGATCGAGGTCGGCCCCGGCCCCGGCGGCCTCACCCGCGCGCTGCTGGCGGCCGGCGCGGCGCGGGTCGTCGCCATCGAGCGCGACGCGCGCTGCCTCGACGCGCTGGGCGAAATCGCCGCGCATTGGCCGGGGCGGCTGGAGATCGTCGCCGACGACGCGCTGGCGGTGGATTTCGCGGCGATTGCGGCGACCGCCGCCGGCCCGGTGCGGGTGTGCGCCAACCTGCCCTACAACATCGCCACGCCGCTATTGGTCGGCTGGCTCGAAACCGAGCCGTGGCCGCCGTGGTTCGACCGGCTGACGCTGATGTTCCAGCGCGAGGTCGCCGAGCGGATCGCCGCCACCCCGGCGACCCGCGCCGACTATGGCCGGCTCGGCGTGCTGGCGGGCTGGCGGGCGCAGGCGAGGATCCTGTTTGACGTGCCGCCCTCCGCCTTCACCCCGCCGCCGAAAGTCACCTCGAGCGTGGTCGAACTGATCCCGCGCGCCGAGCCCGCGCCGTGCCGGCCGGCGACGCTCGCCGCGCTGACGCTCGCCGCCTTCGGCCAGCGCCGCAAGATGCTGCGCCAGTCGTTGAAAGGCTTCGCCGCCGCGCGCGGGCTCGACCTGCCTCACTGGCTCGGCGAAGCGGGGTTGGAGCCGACCGCGCGCGCGGAAGAGGCCAGCGTCTCCGCCTTCGCCGCGCTGGCGCGCGCCGCCGACCGGGGACCGTAGACCAGATCGCGCAACGCGCGGCGCGTAAGCGTCGCCAATTCGCGCGCCGCCTCGCGATAGGGCGATACGAACTGCTTCACGCGCGCGTGCAGCGTCTCGAATTTCGCGTAGAGATAGGCGAACCACGGCAGCGCCAGCAATTTCTCGCGCGTGATCTCGAATATCACCGGCACCAGCAGCAGCCCGAACACTTTCATCAGGACATAAAGCGCCATGCCGGCGAACAGGCGCCCGGTCGCCATCATCACCACGCTGATGAAGGCGCCGAATTCCGACACCGCCAGCGGCACGCCAAACAACAGCACCGCGAAAATCGCCGGCATCCGGTTGACGGCCCGCCGCGCCGCGTCGCGAACCCGCTCCCACGGCAAGAGCCGCGCCGCCGCCTGCGCCAGCGCGACCAGCTTGCGCCAGACCCAGGTCTCGAACAGGAACAGGATCGCCAGCGGCAGCGCGGCGAGACGCGAGGGTCGGCGATCGAAATCGTGCAATGGCGAAGCCTCGGGCGCTGAAGTTGACGCCGGATATACCGGCTTCGCGGCGTCATTGCGGTGGGCGGGACCACAGATCGTCGGGCTGTTGCAGGAATAAGACACCCCGCCGCCGTCGCGTCCGCCGCAAGATGCCGCCCCATTGCGGCCATCAACGCTCTGTTAACCCACCCGCGCGAAGGGCGGAATTTACCGGCCGCCGTAACGCGCGATCAAGGTTGACGGAACCTTGGCTTAACGCGCGGCTCGCTAAACCCTCGCATTGGGGGCGCAGCAAAAGCGTCGAGGAGTTACGCTACATGTCTAAAATCGCAGCCGCGCGCCTGCCCGTTCTCGCTGTGCTGGCTCTAGCCCTGGCGCTGGGCGCCTGCGCCAAGAACACCGCCGAGACCGACGGGATCAACGGCGCCGCCTATGGCGCGGGCAGCGGGCCGGGCAGCATCCAGGAATTTTCGTCCAGCGTCGGCGACCGCGTGTTCTTCGACACCGACCAGACCGACCTCAACGCGCAGGGCGAGGCGACGCTCGCCAAGCAGGCGGAATGGCTGAACCGCTACAGCCGCTACAATTTCACCGTCGAGGGCCACGCCGACGAGCGCGGCACGCGCGAATATAATTTCGCGCTCGGCTCGCGCCGCGCCGAATCGGTGAAGAACTACCTGAGCGCGCATGGCGTCGCCGCGTCGCGGATGCGCACGATCAGCTACGGCAAGGAGCGCCCGGTCGCGACCTGCGACGACATTTCCTGCTGGTCGCAGAACCGTCGCGCAGTCACGGTGCTGAACGGCGCGCCGGGCAGCTGAGCCGCCGCGCCCGCGCCCGCACTTCGCCTTCATTTTGGCGGGGAAGCGGCGCTATGTTAAGGCCCGTTTGGGCAGTGATGGGGAATTGCAAGTGAAAGCCGGCCGCGTCTTGAGCGTTGGCGTCCTGGGTTGGGCGCTGCTGAGCCAAAGCGCGCCGGCGCAGGATTGGAACCGCCCGCCCTCCGACGTGCCGGAGGACGCGCAAAGCGAGAACGGCGCGCTGGCGATGCGGATCGACCGGCTGGAGGCGGCGCTGCGCCGCACCACTGGCCAGATCGAGGAATTGCAGAACGACAATCGCAAGCTCACCGAGCAATTGCGCAAGTTCCGCGAGGACGTGGAGTTCCGCCTATCGGGCAAGTCGGGCGAGGCGCCGCTGCCCGCCGCGACCGTGACCGCCACGGCGCCGGAGCGGCCGAAGCGCAAGGACGACGCCTTCGATCCCGCCGCCAATCCCAACGCCCCCGGCGCGCCCAAGCAGATCGGGACCTCGGCGCCGAGCGCGCCGCTCACCCTGTCCTCGCATGTCGCCGACGAACCGGCCGCCCTCAAGCCGCTGCCGACGCCGGCGCCGGAAAAGCAGGCCAAGGCCGAGGACGAGCCGACCTTCGTGCCCAGCGGCGTGCCGTTCTCCGATTCGAAAGAGCAGTTCAAAGCGGCGCTGACCGCCTACAAAGCCGGGCAATATTCGGACGCGGAGGCTTTGTTCAAAGCCTATCTCACCGCCAACAAAGGCGCCGCCAATTCGGCCGACGCGATCTTCTACATCGGCGAAACCTACATGCAGCGTGGGCGCCCGCGCGAGGCGGCCGAGCAATATCTGAAAGTCTCGACCGAATACGCCAAATCCGCCCGCGCGCCGGAGAGCATGTTGCGGCTCGGGCTGGCGCTCGCCAAGCTCGGCAACAATGAGCAGGCCTGCGCCACCTTCGCCGAGGTCGGCAAGCGCTACCCCACCGCCCCGGCGACGGTGAAGAAATCCGCCGACCGCGAGATCGCGTCGCACCGCTGCTCGTGAGCGTTTCGCCGCTCGACCCGCTCGGCGACGAACCAGCGCTGCTGCTCGCCGTCTCCGGCGGGCCGGATTCGACGGCGTTAATGCTGCTCGCCGCCGCCTGGAAGGGCGCCCCGCGCCTCTACGCCGCCACCGTCGATCACGCCCTGCGCGCTGAGAGCGCGGCGGAGGCCGCCAATGTCGCGGCGCTCGCCGCCCGGCTCGGCGTGCCGCACGCCATTCTGCGCTGGGAGGGCGAAAAGCCCGTGGCGGCGTTGCAGGAGCGCGCCCGCGAGGCGCGTTACAATTTGCTGGCGCAGGAGGCCCGCCGCGTCGGCGCCCGCGTCGTCGTCACCGCGCATCACCTCGACGATCAGGCCGAAACCGTGCTGTTCCGGCTCGCGCGCGGCTCGGGCGTCGCCGGGCTCGCCGGCATGGCGGCGCGCAGCCGGCGCGGCGGGATCGAGATCGCCCGCCCGCTGCTCGGGCTGCGCAAGGCCGAGCTGGTCGCCCTGTGCGAGGCGAATGGCGTCGGCTTCGCCCGCGACCCCTCCAACGAGGACGACCGCTTCGCCCGCCCGCGCCTGCGCCGGCTCGCCGAGACGCTCGCCGCCGAGGGCCTCGAC
>JAGWRL010000187.1 GCA_028876585.1 Pseudomonadota bacterium
GCCGAAGCGAAGATTTTGCTCAACACGGCGGCGACATGGTCGGCGCAGGCGCCGCGCAGCCCCTCCTTGCCGCCGAAATGATAGGCGATCATGGCGATATTGACGCCCGCCGCAGCGGCGATCTGGCGCGTCGAAGCGGCCTCGAAGCCTTTGTCGCCAAAGACTTGCAGCGCGGCGGCGAGCAGGGCGGCGCGAGTGGCGTCGCCGCGCGGAAGCAGGGCGGCGGATGGCGTCATGGCGAAAACCTTACGGCTCCGTCCTACGATAATCAATCGATTGATTGGTTGATCTGCGTCAAGTCGGGCGAGGGTCTAGCGGCCCGCGCCGGCGATCGCCTGCGCGAGCAGCCGGTCGAGGATGGCGTAGCCCTTGGGCGTGGGATGCCGGTTGTCCGAGCGCGGCTGGAACAGATCGCAGTCGGCGCGGTGGCCGCAGGTCATGGCGTCGTGCGCGTCGAGGTAGAGATAACCGTCGCGCTGCGCCTGTGCGGCGAGTGCGCCGTCGATGGCGCGGATCGGCGCGTCCTGGTCCATCATCCGGTCGCCGCGCGGCAGGATCGAGGTGACGATCAGCCGCGCTTCGGGAAATTGTTGTTTGATCCTGTTGATCAGATGCGACAGCCCGCTCTCGACGGCGCAGGGCGGGAAGTGCAGATCGTTGGTGCCCGCGAGCAGCAGCACGTATTTCGGCTTCTGCTTCGACCAGTCGAGGCCCTGAAGCCGCCACAGCACATGCTCGACGCCATCTGTGCCGAAGCCGAGATTGAGCACGTCGGCGTTGAACGCCGCTGTCAGTTGGCTGACCGGCCAGCCCTCCATGATGGAATCGCCGAGCGCAAGCACGTCGAACGCGCGCTCGCGCAATTGCTGGTTGAGCTGCGCCATCCGCTCCGGCCGGACGCTTGAATGGTCGGCCGCTTGTGTTATAGCCGCCACGGCGGCCTGATCGCATCCGGCCGCGGCGACCGGTTGGGCAGTGGCGATCAGGAGGCAGGCGGCGCCGGCGATTTTCCATAATTTGGAGAAGACCATGACCGCCACTGTTTTCGCCCCCGAAGTCGACATTGAGCCTAGCCCGCCGGCGGCGCTTGGCAAAGCGGCGCGCGTCGTCGCCATCGGCAACAGTCATCTCGACTCGCTGAGATTCGCGTTGAAGCCCGACGCCGCCGAACAGGCGTTCGGCTTTCGCGTCGATTACATCTCGACCTTCGATCCCAAATATCAGCCGTTCTGGTCGCGCGAGGGCGCCTCGTGGGCGCCGCACGCGCAGTTCCTGGCCGACGCGCAAGCGCTGATGCGCGAGGTCAAGCCTGATCTGGTGGTGGCGTTCGTCGCCGGCGTGTTCCAGTTCACGCATGGCACCTACGAAGACGAGCGGCCGTTCGACTTCTACTCGCCCGAGGCGCCTGAGTTGGGCGTGCTGCGCGGGCGCGAGATCATTCCCTACGAACTGGTGATGGAGACCGCGCGCCTCTCCAACCAACATTGGCCGCTGCTGCTCAAGCGCATCATCGGCTGGGCGGGATCGGCGCCGGTGGCGTCGGTCAGTTCGCCGCCGCCGATCGCCGACCTGACGCCGTTCTATGCGAATTTGAAGGAGAGAGCCGACGTCTCCGGTTTCCAGCCCGCCAGCCTGCGCGCCAAGCTCGGACGCGTTCAGGTCGCCGCGGAGCGCGAGAGCGCGCAGGCGCTGGGCGTAGGGTTCATCGAAGCGCCGCGCGAGGCGGTGGCGGCGCCGGGGCTTTTGCGCGCCGAATACGCGCACGATCAGGTGCATGGCAACGCGAGCTACGGCCGCCTTCTCGCGCGTGAGATTCAAGGCTGGCTCGGACGCCAGCGCGAAACGGCGGGGATCTGACATGGCCAACCATCCCTACGCGTCGGCGCCGCCGCATCGCTTCTGGCGCGACGCCGTCGCCGCGCCCGCCTATCACGACGTCGATCCGGTCGTGGCGGCGAAATTCACCATCTCGGCCGCCGACAAGGTCGCGACCGCCGGCAGTTGCTTTGCTCAACATATCGCCCGTCATCTCGCCAACAGCGGTTTCCACTATCTCGTCACCGAGACGCCGCATCCGCTGGTGCGGTCGGCCGACACCGGCCGGTTCGGCTATGGCGTGTTCACGGCGCGCTACGGCAATGTCTATACGACGCGGCAATTGTTGCAGCTTTTGCAGCGCGCCTATGGCGTTTTCGTCGCGCGCGAGGCGCCGTGGCGCACGCGCGAGGGCCGCTATCTCGATCCGTTCCGGCCGCGCATCCAGCCGGGCGGGTTTTTCAGCCTCGATGAACTCGACGCCGACCGCGCGCATCATTTCGCCTGCGTGCGCCAGGCGATTGAAACCATGGACGTGCTGGTGTTCACGCTCGGCCTGACGGAGACCTGGGTCGCGCGCGCCGACGGCGCCGCTTTCCCGCTCTGTCCCGGCGTCGCCGGCGGCGAGTTCGACGAGAGCCGTTACGCCTTCGTCAATCTCAGCGTCGCCGAAGTCGTCGCCGATCTGGAGGCGGTTTTACAGTTCGTCCGGACGAAGAACCCGGCGGCGAAGGTGATGCTGACGGTCTCGCCCGTGCCCCTCGTCGCCACCGCGACCGATCGCAACGTGCTGACGGCGACGGCCTATTCCAAGGCGGTGCTGCGGGTCGCGGCGGAAGAGATCGCCAACGCGCATCCCCATGTCGCCTATTTTCCCTCGTTCGAGGTCATCACCGGCAATCACGCGCGCGGGCGCTATTTCGACGAGACGCTGCGTGAAGTCACGCCCGAAGGCGTGGCGCACGTGATGCGGCTGTTCATGCGCCATTACGCGCGCAAGGACAGCGCGCCGGCGCCGCGCGCCGACGAAGGCGCCCGCTACGACGCGGCGACGCGGGCGATGGAGCGCGAGGCGGCGCTGGTGTGCGAGGAAATGGCGCTCGACGCGCGCAACGCCTGAGCGCCGCGCGAAGTTGCGGCGCGGACGCCGCTCCTCTAAGGAAAGGCGGGACAAGGCGCGAGACGCCGGGGAGGAGCGAACGCGTTGGCCGCGTTGGCGCGACAGGTTTTCGACGACGATCCGTTGATCGTGGCGAGCGCGCGCGCCCGCGACGCGCAGGAGGCCGCCGCGCAACTGCGGCGCGAGCTGCCCGTTTGCGATTACGCCGCCGTGCTGGTGTTCTTCTCGCCGCAATATGACGCGGCCGAATTCGCCGCCGCGCTCGGCCGCGAATTCGGCGACGCGCCGGTCTATGGCTGCACCACCGCGGGCGAAATCGGCCCCGACGGCGTCACCGAGGGCGGCGCGCTGGCGATCGCCTTTCGCGCCCGTGACTTCGCCATCGTCGCCAAGCCGATCCTCGACATCGACGCGGCGACGCTGGAGGCTTTGCGCGGCGAACTCAGCGGCGCGCGCGCCGAACTGGAGGCGGTGGCGGTCGGCCGCAACCGCTTCGCGCTGCTGCTGGTCGACGGGCTGTGCCTGCACGAGGAGACGCTGGCCTCCACCATCGGCGCCTGCCTGCATGACATTCAGGTGGTCGGCGGCTCGGCCGGCGACGGCATGGATTTCGGCGTCACCTCGGTGATCTGCGGCGGCAGGGCGCGCACCAATTCGGCCGTGCTGATGATGTTCTCGACCGATCTGGCGGTGCGGCCGTTCAAGTGCAACAGTTTCGAGCCGACCGCGACCAAGCTGGTCGTCACCGACGCCGACATCGACCGCCGCATCGTGCGCGAACTCAACGCCGAGCCGGCGGCGCAGGAATATGCGCGCACCATCGGCGTGCCGGAGAGCGAACTCAACGCCTATGTGTTCGCCGCCCATCCGGTGATCGTGCGGGTGGGCGGCGATTTCTACGCCCGCTCGATCCAGCGCGCCAATCCCGACGGGTCGCTGACCTTCTTCTGCGCCATCGACGAGGGGCTGGTGCTGACGGCGGCGGGCCGGCTCGACACGCTGGAGGTGGTCGAGCAGATGTTCGCCGACACCGAGCGCGAACTCGGCGAGGTCTCCGCCTATATCGGTTTCGATTGTCTGCATCGCCGGCTTGACGCCGAGCAACGCCAGATCATCCGCGAGCTGGAGGATCTCTACCGCCGTCACCGCGTCGTCGGCTTCAACACCTACGGCGAGCAGTTCGAATCGATGCATCTCAACCAGACGTTCTCGGGCGTCGCCATCGGCAAGCGGGCGGCGCCGCGATGACGCCGGCGGACGCCGAGGTCGCGCGTCTGGCGACCGAGAACGCCAAGCTGAAGAAGATCAACGCGGCGCTGATGTCGCGCGTCGAGCGGGCGATGGACCAGCCCAACAACGCGTTCGGCCTGTTCGAGGTCGCCATCACGCTCGACAAGACGGTCAGACGGCGCACCGCGGAATTGCAGACAGCGCTGCGCTCGGTCGAAGGCGCCAACGAGGCGCTGATGAAGGCCAAGCAGGCGGCGGAGAAGGCCAACGCTTTCAAATCGACGTTCCTCGCCTTCGTCAGCCACGATCTGTTGCAGCCGCTCAACGCCGCGCGGCTCAATCTGTCGACGCTCAACGAGGCCGCGCCCAATGCGGAGGTGCGCCGGTTCTCGCATCAGATCGACCTCGCGCTGACGAGCCTGGAGGACCTGATCCGCACGCTGCTCGACATGTCGAAACTCGACGCCGGGGCGATGCGGCCGGACATCGCCTGCGTGCCGCTGGAGCAGGTGCTGTCGCCGCTGCGGCTCGAATTCGCGCCGCTCGCCGCCGCGCGTGGGCTCAAGCTCACGGTGCGGCCGAGCCGGGCCTGGGTGCGCACCGACCCGATGCTGCTGCGCCGCGTGTTGCAGAACCTGATCAACAACGCGCTGCGCTACACCCGGCGCGGCGGCGTGCTGCTGGGCGCGCGGGCGCGCGGCGACCTTATCCGCATCGACGTCAGCGACACCGGGCCCGGCATCGCGCCCGACCGGCGCGAGGCGATCTTTGAGGAATTCCAGCGCGAGGGCGGGCCGGGCGACGGCGGCTTTGGGCTCGGCCTGTCGATCGTGCGCCGGCTGTCGCAGGCGCTGGAGCACCGGGTCGAGCTGACCTCGCGCGTCGGCTTCGGCTCGACCTTCTCGCTGCTGCTGCCGGCGGCGAGCGCGGTGGAGGCGGCGCCGGCGCCGGAGGCGGTCAATTTCGCGCCGCGGCTCGGCGGCGTGCACGGGGCCGAGATTCTGGTGATCGAGAACGAGCCGAGCGTGGCGAGCGCGATGCAGGCGCTGCTGGAGCGCTGGGGCTGTCGCGTCAGCCTCGCCAATTCGCCTGATGAGGCGCGCGAGGCGCTGCGGCGCGGCGCGGCCAGCCCCGATCTGGTGATCGCCGATTATCACCTCGACGACGGCGCGCGCGGCTTTGACGCGATCGACGTGGTGCAGAAAGAGGTCGAAATGGCGATTCCGGCCTGCATCGTCACCGCCGATCATTCGGAGGCGGTGACGGAGGCGGCCGCCGCGCGCGGGCTGGAGATCTTGCGCAAGCCGGTCAAGCCGGCCGAACTGCGCTCGCTGATCGCCTATCTCCTGGCGTGAGACGCCTCGTCGGCGCTGGCGCGCAAGGTCGCGAAATCGACTTTCGACACCTCGATCACGGCGCGGGTGCGGGTGAACACTTCGAGCTTGCGCAGAATCTCGGAGACATGCGCCTTCACCGTGGTTTCGGCGAGCTTCAGGTCATAGGCGATCTGTTTGTTCTGCAGGCCCGATTTGATCATTTCGAGCACCAGCAATTGCTGCGGCGTCAGCGTGCGCAGCTTCTTGAGCACCTGGCCCTGCTCGGTCTCCGGCGCCTTTTCGGCGAGCTTGGCGCGCATCTGCGGCGGCGCGTAGATCGAGCCGTTCAGCGCCGCCGAGATGGCGTCGGCGAGCTCCTGGCGCGAGGTCGATTTCGGGATGTAGCC
>JAGWRL010000188.1 GCA_028876585.1 Pseudomonadota bacterium
CATGGATGACGGCCGCTGCCGCGGCGTCGTTGCCATCAATCTCGACAACGGCTCGATCCACCGCTTTGCGGCGCAGATGACGATCATCGCCACCGGCGGCTATGGCCGCGCCTACGCCTCCTGTACTTCAGCCCATACCTGCACCGGCGACGGCGGCGCCATGGCCTTGCGCGCAGGCCTCCCACTGCAGGACATGGAGTTCGTGCAGTTTCACCCGACCGGCATCTACGGCGCCGGCTGCCTGATAACCGAGGGCGCGCGCGGCGAGGGCGGCTACCTCGTCAATTCCGCCGGCGAGCGCTTCATGGAGCGCTACGCCCCTTCGGCCAAGGACCTTGCCTCGCGCGACGTCGTCAGCCGCGCGATGACGGTGGAAATCCGCGAGGGCAGGGGCGTCGGCAAGAACAAGGACCACATCTACCTGCACCTCGATCACCTCGACCCGAAGGTGCTGCACGAGCGGCTGCCCGGAATCTCGGAGAGTTCGCGCATTTTCGCCGGCGTCGACGTCACCAAGGAGCCGATCCCGGTGCTGCCGACCGTCCATTACAACATGGGCGGCATCCCGACCAATTATCACGGCGAAGTGCTGACCCGCGTCGGCGGCGACCCGGACGCGATCATTCCCGGCCTGATGGCGCTGGGCGAGGCGGCCTGCGTCTCCGTGCATGGGGCGAACCGGCTCGGCTCCAATTCGCTGATCGACCTCGTGGTGTTCGGCCGCGCCGCGGGCCTGCGCGCGGCGGAAATGCTGAAGCCGGGCGATCAGCAGCCCGAACTCGCCAAGGACAGCGCTGATTACGCGCTGTCGCGGCTCGACAAGTTCCGCTTCGCCAAGGGCGGCGCGCCGACGGCGACGCTGCGGCTCAACATGCAGCGCATCATGCAGGCCAATTGCGCGGTGTTCCGCACCGGCGAGGTGCTGGCCGAGGGGCAGAAGAAAATCCACGCCGCCTGGCGCGCCGGCGAGGATGTCGGCGTGACCGACCGTTCGCTGATCTGGAACTCCGACCTGATCGAGACGATGGAATACGACAATCTGATCGTGCAGGCCGTGGTGACGATGGAGGGCGCGCTCAACCGCCATGAAAGCCGCGGCGCCCATGCGCGCGAGGATTTCCCCAAGCGCGACGACGCCGAGTGGATGAAGCACACGCTGGCCTGGATCGACGCCGACAAACACGAGGTCAAGCTCGACTACCGGCCGGTGCACACCTACACCATGAGCAACGACGTGGCTTACGTAGAGCCGAAGGCGCGGGTGTATTGAGGCGCTGGCGCCGTCGTGCGATTCGGCGTCCAGTGGTTCACATCCGACGGTTGACACGGGAAGGAACGCATAGCGCAACCAGGCCCTCGTGGTGAGGCGCCCGCGCAGCGGGCCTCGAACCACGCTCCAGCTGGCGCCGCCTTGTGCGCCGAGGGCTGCGGAGACCGTGGAGTGAAGCCCGCGTCCTTCGAGGCCGCTTCGCGGCGCCTCAGGACGAGGGCGGTGGATGGCGCAACATCCGCTTAGGGTCCGATAGCTGTGGGCGCCGCCTGGCGGATTTCGACTACTTGCGAACGCCCGGCGCGGCCTGATGACGCGCAGGTCCCCGAAACAATTCTTCGCCTCGCGCGTTTGTAAAGGCGTTGGCCGCTGGCTTGCATGGCTCCGGCGCCACATAGGGATCGCCAGATGCTGATCGACGCCGGGTTCAGGATTTCCTTTCAGTGCCCGGCGTTCACGCCGATGCTCTTGCAACTCAACGTCCATCCCTCGCGCAGCGAGGATCTGCGCTCGCCCGACGTCATCCGTTCCGATCCGCCGCTGGCGATGAGCGCCTATCTCGATCACTACGGCAACCGGGTGACGCGGGTCGAGGCGCCGCCCGGCCTCGTCACCTTTTACAACCGCTTCCAGATCATCGATTCCGGCCTGCCGGACGAAACGCCGCCCGACGCCGCGCTGACGCCGATCCCCAAGCTGCCGAGCGAAACGCTGCTGTTTCTGCTGTCGAGCCGCTATTGCGACAGCGACGCTTTATCGAATTTCGCCTGGTCGCGGTTTGGAAGCCTCACGGGCGGTTATGCGCGCGTCAAGGCGATCTGCGATTTCGTCCACGGCCATATCCGCTTCAACTATCTCGAAGCCTCGCCCACCCGCAGCGCCAGCGACGGGATGCGCGACCGGGTCGGCGTCTGCCGCGATTTCGCCCATCTCGCCGTCGCGCTGTGCCGTTGTATGAACGTGCCCGCGCGCTATTGCACCGGCTATCTCGGCGACATCGGCGTGCCGGTCGACCTCAATCCGATGGATTTCAGCGCCTGGTTCGAGGTGTTCCTCGACGGGCGCTGGTGGACGATGGACGCGCGGCACAATCACCCGCGCATCGGCCGCATCGTGATGGGGCGCGGCCGCGACGCCGCCGACGTCGCGATCTCGACCGCGTTCGGCGAGGCGACGCTGACGCAATTCGAGGTGACGACCGACGAAGTGACGCTTTAGCTCACTTCGGCGGGAACAACTGCCCGTTCACCTTCACCGCGTCGGGCGCGACATATTCGATATCCCACGCCAGCCGGCCGTCCTCGGATTTGGCGAGGCCGCGCGCGAAGGTGACGACAAACAGCAATTGTCGCGCGTCCGGCTCGCTCTCAGCGATCTTGGCCAGCGCCTCCAGCAGCTTGTCGAGACTGTCGGCGCTGATTTTCGCCTGCGCCTGCGGGCCGGCTTCGCCGAGCCCCGCCTCGCCGGCGAAACTCGCCTCGATCAGCGGCGAGACGAGCCGCGTCTGGCTCACCACCAGGCGCGGATGGCCGCCCGCCAGCACGCTTACGATGGCGGCCTCAGCGTCCTCGCCGAGATCGCCGGTCTTGCTGAAGGCGGGATCGGCGAGCGCGATGGCGGCGGCGCGGTCGAGGCCGTCGACCTCGGCCTCGATTTGCAACGCCAGCGTCAGCGGCCACAGCGATCTGGCCCAGTCCGGCGCGGCGTCGAGATCGAGGGCGAGATCCTTCACCGCCAGCGCCAGCGCGGCGGTGGAATGGGCGGCCAGGCCGCTCAGCTTCACATCCTCGCCCGCCGATTTGAGGCTGAGCGATCCGCCGGGAAACGCGACCGCGACGTCGCCCACTTCGACCTGCGCCGAAATCTCCCGCCACAGCGGCGCCAGCGCGGCGAGTTTTGGCTGCAACGCCTCGCCCGAGGGTGCCCCGGCATGGGCGATGAGATAGCGCCAGAGATCGCCGAACGCGGCGGCGCGCAGCCCGGTCGCCGCGCTTTCGCTGGTCGCCGCGCCCTGTCGGGTTTCGACATCCCGCGTCTCGTCCGCGCCGTCGCCGACGAGCGACGTCTTTTCTTTCGACGCGGCGACCGAATCGATGATCCTGACATCGACCGTGCCGGCCTCGGCGCCGGCGCGCAGGCGCATTTCGCCGGCGACGCCATTCTCGGTTGCGATGTAACGCTGGCTGCGTTCGCCCGCTTTCGATTTGACGTCCGCCGTCAGCGCGCCAAGCCTGAGCCTGGAGCGGAAGAACTCCGGCGCGGTCGGATCGTACAGCCCTTCGAATCGAAAGCCGTCGAACGAGATCGTCGCGCTATCGCGCTGGCCGGGGGCGAAGGTCAGCGTCGGCAGGCTCGAACCATGCGCGAACCAGCCGCCGTCGAGCGTCGGCGTGACGCGATAGACGAACGGCACCACCGTGACGGACGCTGGCGGCAGCGCCTTGGCGAGATCCCAGGTCACGACATAATCGTCGCCCTGCGGCGCGATGGCGAGGACGCCCTTCTCCAGCACGGCGGGCGAGAACCAGACGGCGTAGGCGTCGGCCATCGCCTTGGCGCCCTCGGGCGTCGCCGGCTCGGCCTGCGCCGCGCCGAGGCCGAGCGCCAGCGCGGCGACGAGGGGGATGTGGCGTCGGCGCATCGCGTTCCTCCAACCCCGGTTTGACTGTGGCCCGGCGCGCGCTGACAATAGCGCGTCCGGCGTCCGCGCCGTATCCTTTTTCCTTTGTTCTGGGGGACGCACACATGAAAGCCATACTCCACGGCCTCGCGGCGGCGGCGCTGCTGCTCGGCGCCGGCGCGGCGACCGCTGGCACGCTTGATGCGGTCAAGGCGCGGGGGCAACTCATTTGCGGCTCCAACCCGGGTCTGGCCGGCTTCGGGCTGCCTGACGATCACGGCGTCTACAAGGGGCTCGACGTCGACGAATGCCGTGCGCTGGCGGCGGCGATCTTCAACGACCCCAACAAAATCAAATTCCTGCCGATCAACGCGAAGGACCGCCCGACGATCCTGGCCTCGGGCGAGATCGACGTGCTGGTGCGCAACACCACCTGGACGCTGTCGCGCCAGACCGGCGGCATGTTCTTCACCGGCGTCAACTACTACGACGGCCAGGGTTTCATGGTGCGCAAGAAGCTCGGCGTCGAGAGCGCGCTGAAACTCGACGGCGCCTCGATCTGCGTGCAGCAGGGCACGACGACCGAACTCAACCTCGCCGACTATTTCCGCGCCCACAACATCAAGTTCGAGCCGGTGGTGTTCGCCACCGACGACGAGACCGTGAAGGCCTACGACAGCGGCCGCTGCGACGCCTACACGACCGACGCCTCCGGCCTCTATTCCGAGCGCCTGAAGCTCGCCCAGCCCGACGACAATGTCGTTTTGCCGGAGATCATCTCCAAGGAGCCGCTCGGGCCGTCCGTGCGCCCCGACGACGTGAAATGGTTCGAGATCGTGCAATGGACCCATTACGCGCTGATCACGGCGGAGGAGCTTGGCGTCACGCAGGCCAATGTCGACGAGATGCTGAAATCGCCAAAACCCGACATCCGCCGCCTGCTCGGCGTCGAGGGCAATTTCGGCGAGGGCCTCGGCCTGAGCAAGGACTGGGCCTATCGCATCATCAAGGCGGTGGGGAACTATGGCGAATCGTTCGAGCGCAACGTCGGCATGGCTTCGCCCATCAAGATCAAGCGCGGCTTGAATGCGCTGTGGACCAACGGCGGCCTGCAATACGCGCCGCCGATCAGGTGAGGGGCAGCGCCAAGTGACGGACAGGGCGTGCGGACCTCCGCAAACCCTTGTCGGCGGGGCGGTCGCATATACGCCGCGTTAACCATTCGCGCGCCATTATCGGCGCGCGCGTTGTTTGACGTGGTTGCGATTCACAGAGTGGAAACCACCCGACAGGCGCGCGCTATTCTCTGGCGAGGTCAAAGAGAGCAGCATGACGCCGCTTCCTCTGTCACAAGGCTTTTCACCGTCTCCCGTGGTCTTGCCCGCGCCCGGCGCGGCGCGGCCCAGCCGGCTGATGGCCGGCATCTATCACGACATCGGCATGGCGGCTGTCGCGATCGGGCTCGAGCTGCCGCTCGAAAGCCTCGAACCGACGGCGCATCAAGCGGTCAAACGCGGCAGCCGCTACATCTATCTGATGCCGCGGCGCGACGACGCGCCAGCGCCGCCATCGACGAAGTGACGGGCGCGCGGTTCCGCGCCAGCCCCACGGACGGCGCGGCCTGGGTCACCGGGGCGAGCGCCGGGCTTGGCCGCGGCGTGGCGCTCGAACTCGCCCGGCGCGGTTTTCATGTTTTCGCCACCGCCCGCCGCGAGGCGGCGCTGGCCGCGCTGGCGGCGGAAAGCGCAGGGCTCGCCGGCCGCATCGTCGCCGCGCCCGGCGACGTCACCGATCGCGCCGGCATGGCGGCGCTCTATCGCGATCTGGAGGCGCGCGGGCCGGTGGCGCTGGCGCTGCTCAACGCGGGCGGCGCCTGGCGCGACGCGGGCGACGATTTTGGCGGCGAGGGGTTTCAACGCACGTTCGCGGTCAATGTGCAGGGCCTCGCCAATTGCGCCAATCCCGCGCTTGCCGCCATGCGCGGGCGCGGGCGCGGGCAGATCGCCGTCGTCGGCTCGCTGATCGGCTATGGCGGCGTGCCCAACGCCTACGCCTACGGGCCGAGCAAGGCGGCGGCGATTTCGCTCGCCGTCGGGCTCAAGTTTCTCGCCGAGCGCGACGGGGTGCGGGTGCAGGTGATCAATCCCGGCTATGTCAGGACCGAACTGACGGCGGGCAATCGCTATCCGATGCCGTTCCTGATGGACTGCGACGCCGCGAGCCGGCGCCTCTGCGACGGGCTGGCGCGCGGCGGGTTCGAGATTCGCTTTCCGCGCCGCTTCGCACTGCTGGTGCGGCTCGCCCAGAGCCTGCCTTATCCGCTGTTCTTCGCCGCGTTCCGGGCGCTCGGGCTGCGCTGAGCCGGCGCGCTTCCAATACTGGCGAAGGCGGCGAGCGCGCGGGCGCGCGCTTGCGCGTGATCGACGATCGGGGCGGGATAGTCGCGCCCGAGGCGGACGCCGGCCTCGGCGAGCGCGGCAGCCGGGGCGGTCCACGGCGCGTGGATGTAGCGCGCGTCGAGGCGGGCGAGTTCGGGAACCCAGCGGCGCACATAGGCGCCGGCGGCGTCGAATTTCCCGCCTTGCAGGATGGGATTGAACACGCGGAAATAGGGCGCGGCGTCGGCGCCGCAGCCGGCGACCCATTGCCAGTTGGCCGGGTTGCTCGCTTCGTCGGCGTCGCATAGCCGGTCCCAGAACCACGCCTCGCCGGCGCGCCAGTCGAGGCCGAGGTGCTTGGCGAGGAACGAACCGGCGATCAGGCGGACGCGATTGTGCATGTAGCCGGTGGCCGATAACTCGCGCATGCCGGCGTCGACCACGGGATAGCCGGTGCGCCCGTGCCGCCAGGCCTCGAACGCGGTGGGGTCGTCGCGCCAGGGGAAGGCGTCGAAGCGCGGGTTCCAGTTTTCGCGCGCGAGGTCGGGTTGTCCTAGCAGCAGCGTGTGGGAAAATTCGCGCCAACCCAATTCCGCCAAAAATTTGTCGGCGCCGCGATGGGCGTGCGCGCTCTGCGCGGCGGCCTCGGTCGCGGCGACGACGCGGCGCGGCGAAATCTCGCCGAAACGCAGATGCGGCGACAGGCGCGAGGTGGTTTCGCCGGCGAGCGTATCGCGCGCCTCGGCGTAATCGGCCAAAGCCTGATCGAGAAAGCGGCTGAGCCGCGCCTGCGCGCCCGCTTCGCCGGGGGTCCAGCTTTGCGCCAAAGCCGAGCCGTCCGGCTCCGTCGGGAGTGCGAGCCGGGCCGGCGCGTCGTCCGGCCAGGGCGCGGCGGTGAGCTTTCGCGGGGCGGGGAGGGGGGCGCCGAACGGTCCCAATTCGCGGCAGCGGCGCCAAAACGGCGTGAACACCTTGAACGGCGCGCCGGCCTCGGTTTTCACCTGCTCGGGATCGCGCAGCAATTGGCCGTTGAAACTCTGCGCCTTGACGCCCTGCCGGCGCAATTCGGCGGCGAGGCGGGTTTCTTTCTCGATCTCGGCGCCGCCGTAGCGTCGCGTCCAGTAGACCGCATCGGCTCCGGCGCGGCGGGCGAGTGCGGGCAGCACGGTTTCCGGATCGCCGGCGACCACATCGAGCCGGCCGCCGATCCGCGCCAGCGAGGCGGCGAAGGCGGTCAGCGATTTGCCCAGCCACCAGCGCCCGGCGCCGCCGAGCGGGCGGACGGGCCTCTCGTCGAGGATATGGACGAACAGGGCGGGGACGGCGGCGGCGGCGCGAATCGCCGGCTGGTCATCCAGCCGGAGGTCGTCACGCAGCCATACGATTGCCGGCACGCTCAGGCGGCGTGGCGCTCGGCGATATGGGCGACGCGGAAATCGTTGGCGTAGAGATCGGGCAGGCCGAGTTCGACGTCGGCCGGCGTCAGGCCGCAATCGTCGAGTTCGCGACGGTCGAGCCCCTGCAATTCGCGCCGCGTCGCCGCGCGCGCGCCGGCGAGATCGAGCAGGTTAAGAATTTGTTGACCCAACCGACCCAGCGTCGGGATCGCCGAATGATCCGTGGCGGTGGGGTCGAACGAGAGCTTGCGCACTTTCTTGAGCCTTTCTAAGGTAGCTATACGCGTCGCCGCGTGTTTGAACCCGGTATATAGGCCGATTGTGCGCCGCAGCAAGTCATGCTTATATCCAATTCCGAATAGAAAATATTGACGATGCAGCCCTCCCATCGTTTGCCCTCTCTTAACGCCTTGCGCGCCTTCGAGGCGGTGGCGCGGCGGCTGTCGTTCGTGCGGGCGGCGGAGGATCTGTTCGTCACCAAGGCGGCGGTGGCGCAGCAGATCCGCCTGCTCGAAGAGGAGATCGGCGCGCCGCTGGTGGAGCGCTCCGGCCGCGGGCTGAAACTGACCGAGGCGGGCGCGGCGGGCGCGGCGATCCTGAGCGACGGCTTCGCCATGCTGGCGCGGGCGGCGCGGGCGATGCGCGAGACCAAGGGCCGGCGCTTTCTCGTCATCAGCGCCAGCGCCTCGTTCGCCGCGACCTGGCTGGTCGGGCGCATCGGCAAGTTCAAGTCGCGCCATCCCGACATCGACGTGCTGGTCGACGCCAATCCCAGCGCGGACACGCTGGAGCGCGGCGGCGCCGACGCGATGATCCGTTGGGGCGACGGCGACTTCCCCGGCCTGTCGACGACGCGGCTGTTCAAGGAGGAAGTGTTCCCCGTCTGCGCGCCAAGTCTGGTCGAGGCCGATCCGCCGTTGCGCACGCCCGCCGATCTCGCGCACAGCACGTTGCTGCATCTCGAATGGAACCCGGGGTTTTCCACCTGGCCGTCGTGGAGCGACTGGCTGAAGGCGGCGGGCGCGGGCGAGGTCGAGGCGACGCGCGGCGTGTTTTTCAACCAGATGTCGATGGCGATCGTCGCCGCCGCGCAGGGGCAGGGGGTGGCGCTGGCCTCGCTCGCCATCGCCGCCGACGATCTCGCCTCCGGCCGCCTCGTGGCGCCGTTCGCCACCACGGTGCGAACGCCGTTCGGCTATTATTTTCTGTGCCGGCCGGAGGCCGCCGCGAGCGGGCGCATCCAGGCGCTGCGCGATTTCCTGGTCGAGGAGGCGGCGCTTTCAACCGGCTAGGCAACGCGCCCGCCCGGTTTGCGTTGACGCCGCGCCTGCCAGCGGGTTAGCGTTTCCTAAGCCATGTCAGCGCTCGAAGCGCGTGACGCCCCGGCAGCCGTTTTCGGGCCGTGGCGTCGAGGGAATGGCCGACGGCGAAATCGGGACGAGGGCTGTTCGTGAACGGACGTTGGCGCGGGTTCAAGACATGATCTTTCCGCATTGCCGAGGGCCGGCGCCGGCGACGGCGGCGGCATGTCCGCGTTGCGCCGGCGGCCTCGGCGGCGCCTCGGCGGCGGCCGGCAAGGCGTCCGCAACCCGGGCGCGCAGCGCCCAGCACGCCCATCCGCCGATCGAACGCCGGCCGCTAACGGTGATGTTTTGCGACCTCGCCGATGCGGTTTCGCTGGCGCAGCGGCTGGACGCGGAAGACCTGATGGCGCTGATCGAGCGTTATCAGACCTTGTGCGACGACATCGTCAAAGATCGCGGCGGCTTTCTCGCCAAATTCATGGGCGACGGCGTGCTCGCCTATTTCGGCCATCCCCGCACCGCTGAGGACGACGCCGCCAATGCGGTCGCCGCGGGGCTGGAAATCGTCGCCGCGGTGCGCGAACTCGAACGCAAGCATGACATGGCGCTGGAGGCGCGGGTCGGCATCGCCACCGGGCTGGTGGTGGTGCGCGGCCGCGCCAGCCGAGCGCGCCAGCGCACGGTCGAGGTGGTCGGCCGCATCCTCAATCTCGCCTTGCGGCTGCAATCGGCCGCCCCGCCGGGCGCGGTGCTGATCGCCGACGCCACCCGCAAAGTCACGCGCGGGCCTTTCAACTATCAGGATTTGGGCCAGATCGGCCTGCGCGGCTTTCCCCAGCCGGTGCAGGCGTGGCGGGTCGAGCAAAAGAACGCGGCGGTCAGCCGGTTTCAGGCGCCGATGCTGGGCCAGACGAACCCTTCGTCGGGTCGCGCGGGGATATCGACCTGCTCGGCCGACGCGTGGCCCCGCCGCGCAAAGGCCGGCGCCAGATCGTCGGGCTGAACGGCGACGTCGGCGCGGGCGGATCGCGACTGGTGCGGGAATTCGACCAAGCTTCGGGGCCGCCGCCTCCACGCGCGTCTGTCGCCGCTGCACGGCCGAACGTTTCAACAGGTGGCGCTGGCGGAACGGGTGCTTGGCGGCGACGCGCGGCAGGGATAAGCCGCGCCGCCCCGGCGTGAGCCTCAGCGCATCGCGAGCGTGCGCGCGGCTTTGTCGTAGGCGGTGCGGCAGACCCGATTGAGCTGGGCGCGCTTGGACTTCATGCAGCTGACAGCGTCGTGTTCGTTGCCAAGCGATTGCGGGCACAGCCGATAGGCGTCGTCGCTACAGCTCGCAATCACATATTGACGTAGTTCAGGGTCAAGGTCACGCGCGCTGGCCGCGTTGATCGCCGCGACCATCGCGCCTAGCGCCAGTAGGGCGCGGAGGTTGGATGGCAAATGAAATCTCCGTTATTAGGGTTGCATAATCGCGGCCTACTTTAATTTGAGCTAAATTGCAAATCTTTGATTGCGGGGGAGGCACTCATTTTGCGCATACTACAGTTTACACGCGGACGACGGCTCCAGTTTCATCCGCCGCATCCGCGTGATATGTGCGCCGCACAATACTCATCAATCGAAGGCGAACGCACTCATGGTCCACGACGCCGCGCCGATCGGACGCGCCCTCATTTCCGTCTCCGACAAGACCGGCCTCGTTGAACTGGGGCGGGCGCTGGCCTTGCGCGGGATCGAACTCGTCTCGACCGGCGGCACTTCCGCCGCGCTCGCCAAGGCGGGCGTCAAGGTGATCGACGTCGCCGACCTCACCGGCTTTCCCGAAATGATGGATGGGCGGCTGAAGACGCTGCATCCGCGCGTGCATGGCGGGTTGCTGGCGATCCGCGCCGAGCCGGCGCATCAGGCCTCGATGATCGCCAACGACATCCGGCCGATCGACCTTCTCGTCGTCAATCTCTATCCGTTCGAGGCGGCGCTGGCGCGCGGCGCGGTCTTCGAGGACATGATCGAGAACATCGACATCGGCGGCCCGGCGATGATCCGCGCGGCGGCGAAGAACCACCACGACGTCACGGTGATCGTCGATGTCGCCGATTACGCCGCGCTGGCGCAGGAGATGGCGGCCAACGGCGGCGGCACCAGCCTCAAATTCCGCCGCGCGATGGCGCAGAAGGCTTACGCCCGCACCGCCGCCTATGACGCGGCGATCTCGAACTGGCTGGCGCGCGAGACCGGCGAGACGCAGCCGGTCTGGCGCGCGTTCGGCGGCCGGCTCGCCAACCCGCTGCGCTATGGCGAGAACCCGCATCAGCAGGCGGCGTTCTACGTGACGCCGGAGACCCGCCCCGGCGTCGCCAGCGCGCGCCAGTTGCAGGGCAAGGAACTGTCCTACAACAACATCAACGACACCGACGCGGCCTATGAATGCGTCGCCGAATTCGCCGACGCGGCGGTGGCGATCATCAAACACGCCAACCCCTGCGGCGTCGCGACGGGGGCGAGCCTGTTGCAAGCCTACGAGAAGGCGCTCGCCTGCGACCCCGTCTCCGCCTTCGGCGGGGTGGTGGCGCTGAACCGCAAGCTCGACGCCGACGCGGCGCGCAAAATCGTCGAGATTTTCACCGAAGTCATCATCGCGCCGGACGCCGACGCCGACGCCATCGCGATCGTCGCAGCCAAGAAGAACCTGCGCCTGTTGCTGGCCGGCGCGCTGCCCGACCCCCAAGCGCCCGGTCTGAGCGTGCGCTCGGTCGCGGGCGGGTTGCTGGTGCAGGATCGCGACAACGGCGCGCTCGACGCGGCGATGCTGAAGGTCGTCACCAAGCGGGCGCCGACGGCGGCCGAGATGCGCGATCTGCAATTCGCCTGGCGGGTGTGCAAGCACGTCAAGTCGAACGCGATCGTTTACGTCAAGGACGGCGCGACGGTGGGGGTGGGCGCGGGGCAGATGAGCCGGGTCGATTCCTCGCGCGTCGCGGTGCGCAAGGCCGAGGACGCCGCCCAGGGCGGCGTGCCGCTGACGCAGGGGTCCGTGGTCGCCTCCGACGCGTTCTTCCCGTTCCCGGATGGGCTGATGGCGGCGATCGCGGCCGGCGCGACGGCGGTGATCCAGCCGGGGGGCGCGAGCCGCGACGCCGACGTGATCGCCGCCGCCGACGCGGCGGGCGTGGCGATGGTGTTCACGGGGATGCGCCACTTCCGGCATTGAGGGCGCGCGGATCGCGAAGCATCGGGGGGCGCCCGCCGTGGCTTCGCGGCGCGGCGCGCGCCGCGCCGCGCCGCTGAAAGCTGTTCAGCGTGGAAAATCAATCGTCTGGCGGCGGCTCGCGCAAGCCGGCGCGCGACAAAGCCGCCGAAGGGCGGCAGCCCTGTGGCGCGTCCGGCGCCGTTCCGACATTCGCCGCAAGTGCGCGGCCGTCTCGGCCAGAACGGCCAGCCGGGACCGTCCGGCGCATCAAATTGAAGTTTCGACAAATTATATCAATGGCCTAGCCCCTGCGCGCGGCGCCGTCGCCGTGCGCGCCCCGGCGTCGGCGTCGATCGACCCAGGCGCGGCGGCGGAAAGCGTCGGACGGCAATTCGCCCCCCTAGAACGACGTTGCGGAAGCCTCGCGCCGCCACCAGCGCGGCCGCGCCGCCGCGTTTCGCGGACGGCGCCCTAAAAAAATCGCAAGCGGCGGCAGGCGTATAAAACATCATTGTCATGTTCAATGCACCTCGTCTCGGGGCGGCGCGCCGCGTCGGGGGCGCGCATGGCACGCCGAAGAGCCACCGTCCGGCGCATAAAATCGTGTTCCGTCAGGGGGGTGAATCCGGTGCACCCCGGTAATGAAATCCGTTCGCCCGGGAGATGAAGTATACGTCAGGATGGGGTGAGTTATCGAAATCAATATAAGTGCGGATATCTTCGAAAAAAGGGGCAATGTGCCAGGGTGCGACAAAATGTGCATTCAGTTATATTGTCGTTGACACAAATTTTACTGAGACATACGTTTCACCCGCTCAAACGAACAGGGCGCCAGCGAGGCGCTCAGCTATGTCAGCAATAGAGGTGATCCATGCTGCTCACGCCTAGGGAAATGGAGAAGCTGATAATCTTCAATCTCGCCGAGGTCGCTCAGAAGCGGAAGGCGAAGGGTCTGAAGCTCAATTTCCCGGAGGCGGTAGCCGTTATCTCGGCCGCCGCTCTCGAGGGGGCCCGCGAAGGCCGCACGCTCGAACAAGTCATGGCCTCGTCGGCCAAAGTTCTCAGCAAAAACGACGTGATGGAAGGCGTCGCCGAGATGGTGCCCTTCGTCCAGATCGAGGCGGTCTTCACCGACGGCAGCCGCCTGGTGACGGTGCATTCGCCGATCCAATGATCGGCGCCACGCAACAACAACACTCAATCAATCCAGGAGAATAACATGTCCTCCGGTGCAAATCTGAATGGCGTGGGCGGCATCGTCCTCGGGAGCGGCGACATCGAGTTCAATGTCGGACGCCCGGTCACCAAGTTGAAAGTGCGCAATACTGGCGATCGCCCGGTGCAGATCGGTTCGCATTTCCACTTCTTCGAAGTGAACCGCGCCATCGAGTTCGATCGCGAGAAGGCCTTCGGCCAGCATCTCAACATCCCCTCGAGCACGGGCATCCGTCTGGAGCCCGGCGCCGAGCAGGAGGTCGAGCTTGTGCCCTACGGCGGCAAGCAATGCGTCTACGGCTTCAACAACCTGGTCGAGAACTGGGCTGGCGCCTCTGTGTACAACCCGGCGCGCGCCGAAGCGGTCGCCAAGGCGGCTGCATTGGGTTTCAAGTCCACCAAGAAGTAAAACGACTTCCTTCATAACAGCATCAAAAAGGCAAGTTACTATGGCCACGATGTCAAGACAGGAATACGTCAGTCTCTTCGGACCGACGGTTGGGGACAAGATCCGGCTTGGAGATACTGACCTCTTCATCGAGATCGAGAAAGACCTCCGAGTATACGGCGACGAGTCGCTGTGCGGCGGCGGCAAGACCTTGCGCGACGGCATGGGTCTGGATAACCGCATCACCAGCTCCGGCGGCGCGCTCGATCTGGCGATCACCAATGTGACGATCGTCGACGCCAAGCTCGGCGTCATCAAGGCCGACGTCGGCATCAAGGACGGCCGGATCGCCGGCGTCGGCAAGTGCGGCAACCCGAATACGATGGACGGCGTCACGCCCGGCCTCGTCGTCGGCGGCGCCACCGACGTCATCTCCGGCGAACAGCTCATCCTCACCGCCGGCGGCATCGACTCGCACATCCATAACATCTGCCCGCAGCAGGTCGAGCACGGCCTCTCCAACGGCATCACCACGTTCTTCGGCGGCGGCCTCGGCCCGACCGACGGCACCAACGGCACGACGATCACCTCCGGCCCGGCGAACATCGA
>JAGWRL010000189.1 GCA_028876585.1 Pseudomonadota bacterium
AGAACGGGAATGCAACGCAGGCGCTGCTCGCAGCCGTAAAAAATTTGCCGGAAACCCTGCCGATTGCACGAAAGCAGGTGGCTGCGTTCGACAGTCTCCCCAGAGCCGATCAGAAAGCCATCGCTGAGGAGGTTGCGAAGGGCGTTGAGGGTGCTAGGAATAGGCGCCCCCTATAAGCCCCTTGCATCGCCCGCCGCTCGCGCGTAGGTTCCGCGTCCATGGAGCAGATGTCGCTTCTCGTCGCGCGATTTTGGTACCGCCGGTACGGTTCGGCGGCCTAGGATCGCGTTACGCGTTTTCCCCGAAGCCGCCCACCCGAGGCGGCTTTCGTGTTTCATGGCCTCCCATGATCCGCATGTCGCCCCCGGTGGACCGGCCTCCAACCCGGAGGTGTTCCATGCCTGAACCAGCCCTCGACACTCTCGTGGCCTTGCGCCAAGGTAGGTCGCGATGAGCAACAAATGGTCACCCGACAGCTGGCGGGGCCTGCCGATCCGGCAGGTGCCCGGCTACCAGGACGAAGCCGCGCTGAAGCGGGTCGAGACGACGCTGCGCGGCTACCCGCCGCTGGTTTTCGCCGGCGAGGCACGCCGCCTCCAGGACCGACTTGCCGCCGTCGCCGAGGGCAAGGCGTTCCTGCTCCAGGGCGGCGACTGCGCCGAAAGCTTCGCCGAGTTCCACCCCAACAACATCCGCGACATGTTCAAGGTGCTGTTGCAGATGGCGGTGGTGCTGACCTTTGGCGGCGGTATGCCGGTGGTCAAGGTCGGGCGGCTGGCCGGCCAGTTCGCCAAGCCGCGCTCGTCCGACACCGAGACGGTCGACGGCGTGACCCTGCCCGCCTATCGCGGCGACATCGTCAACGACATCGCCTTCACGGCGGGCGCACGCGTGCCCGATCCGCGCCGGCAGCTGGAGGCCTATCGCCAGTCGGCCGCGACCCTCAACCTGCTGCGCGCTTTCGCCACCGGCGGCTACGCCAATCTGGAGAACGCGCATCGCTGGATGCTCGGCTTCGTCGAGCACAGCCCGCAATCCGACCGCTATCAGCATCTGGCCGACCGGATCACGCAGACGCTCGGCTTCATGCGCGCCATCGGGCTCGACCCGGAGGCGCATCCCGAATTGCGCCAGACCGATTTCTACACCTCGCACGAGGCGCTGCTGCTCGGCTACGAGCAGGCGATGACCCGGCTCGATTCGACCTCGGGCGAATATTACGCCACCTCCGGTCATATGGTGTGGATCGGCGACCGCACCCGCCAGCCCGGCGGCGCGCATATCGAATACGCTCGCGGCGTGCGCAATCCGATCGGCCTCAAATGCGGCCCGTCGTTGCAGCCCGACGAGTTGCTGCGGCTTTGTGACGCGCTCGACCCGGCGCGCGAACCGGGCCGGCTGACCCTCATCACCCGTTTCGGCGCCGACAAGGTGGAGGCGCACCTGCCCGCTCTGGTGCGGGCGATCCAGCGCGAGGGCCGGCCGGTGCTGTGGGTGTGCGACCCGATGCACGGCAACACGATCAAGACTTCCAATGGCTTCAAGACGCGGCCGACCGACCGCATCGCCGCCGAGATCAAGCAGTTCTTCGCCGTGCATCGCACTGAAAAGACCCATGCCGGCGGCGTGCATCTGGAAATGACCGGCAAGAACGTCACCGAATGCACCGGCGGCGCGCGCGTCATCAGCGAGGACGATCTGCACGACCGTTACCACACCTATTGCGATCCCCGGCTCAACGCCGAGCAGGCGATCGAGATCGCGTTCATGGTGGCGGACCTGCTCAACGAGGAGCGGGCGCTGCATCCGCTGCCGGTGCAGGCGGCGGAGTGAGGGAAATAGGCAATGGGCAATAGGCAATAGGCAATAGGCAGCAAGATTTGCCTTAACTACTGCCTACTGCCTACTGCCCACTGCCGAGAGTAACCCCATGAAACTTTCCGACGACGAGATCGAACGTTACGCGCGCCAGATCATCCTGCGCGGCGTCGGCGGACCGGGCCAGCAGAAGCTGAAGGCGGCGCGGGTGCTCGTTGTCGGCGCCGGCGGCCTCGGCTCGCCGGCGCTGCAATATCTCGCCGGCGCGGGGGTGGGGACGATAGGGATCGTCGACGACGACGTGGTCTCGCTCTCCAACCTGCATCGGCAAATCCTGCACGGCACGCCCGATCTCGACCGCGCCAAGATCGACAGCGCCGAGGACGCGATCCGCCGGCTCAACCCCAACGTGGCGGTGGAGAAGATCGCGACGCGGATCGGCGCCGACAACGCCCGCGAGCTGGTGCGCGGCTACGATCTCACGCTCGACGGCTCCGACAATTTCGCCACCCGCTACGCCGTGTCCGACGCCTGTTTCCACGAGGGCCGGACGCTGGTGACGGCGGCGCTCGGCCAGTTCGACGCGACGCTGACGACGCTGAAGCCGCACGGAAAAGACGCCGACGGGCGACCGAACCCGACCTACCGCTGCCTGTTCCCCGAGGCGCCGCCTGCGGGCGCGATCCCGACCTGCGCCGAAGCCGGCGTGCTCGGCGCGCTCGCCGGCATGGTCGGGGCGATGATGGCGATGGAGGCGATCCGCGAAATCGTCGGCGGTTTCGAGGACGGCGATACGGGCCTCGTCGGCAAACTGCTGCTGATCGACGCGCGCGCGATGCGGTTCGAGACGATGCGCTATAGCTGGGACGAAGAGAACCCGCTCAATGGCTTGGCGGTGTCGGCTAAAGCGGGCGATTAAGCGCGCGCGGGGCGGTTTCATCGCGCTTTAACCGCGTGCGTCAACCCGGCCTGAACCACAATCGCCAAATCGTGTTTAACCGTGAACGCAAAGGGGTATCCTCGCATTCACCACGTCGGGCGCGGAGCGGCGCCCGTGGGCGGGAGCCTGTCATGCGGAGCGTATTGGCGTATTCGGCGATCTGTCTGGCCTGCGGGCCTTGGCTCGACGCGGCGAGGGCGGAACAGCCGCAGGTCGTCGCGGGCATATACAATTCCGCGCCGGCCGAGGCCCCGCGCGACGGCGGCGACGCCCTCGGCGGCGGCTTCATCCAGCTCCTGTTCACCGGCCACACCAGGTCCACGCCGGCGCCTCGCCACGCCGAGCCGGCGCCGAACCTGGCCTATGCCCCCCGGCGCGAGGATTCGATCGTCGGCGGCTATTCGGCCGCCCGCCCCGATTACGCCTCGCTGGCGCCGGAAGCGCGGCCGGCGCAGGAGCCGCCGCCGCAGTTTCACCGGCAGGAGGTCGATTATCCCACCCGCGAGCGGCCGGGCACGGTGGTGATCGATACGCCCAACAAGTTCCTCTATCTGGTCGAGCCGGACGGGCGCGCCTTGCGCTACGGCGTCGGCGTCGGGCGTCCCGGCTTCGAATGGGCCGGCGTGAAAACCGTGTCGCGCAAGGCGGAATGGCCGGGCTGGACGCCGCCGCCCGAGATGATGAAGCGCCGCCCCGACCTGCCCGCCCATATGGACGGCGGCCCCGACAATCCGCTCGGCGCGCGCGCGCTCTATCTCGGCTCGTCGATGTATCGCATCCACGGCACCAACGAGCCCTGGACGATCGGCCAGAACGTCTCGTCGGGCTGCATCCGGATGATGAACGACGACGTGATCGACCTTTACGAGCGCGTGAAGGTCGGCTCCAAAGTCATTGTGATGTAACGCCCCGCCAGCCCGCGATCAGGGCCGGCAGGTCGCCGATGTCGGCGATGACGAAATCGGCGTGCGGCGCCAGTTCCTCGCGCGTCGCCACGCCGGACAGCACCGCGATCGCCACCGCGCCGGCGGCCCGCGCGCTGTCGAGATCGTGCAATGTGTCGCCGACCAGCGCGACCTGCGACGCCGCGACGCCGATTTGCCGGGCGAAGGCGAGCACCATGCCCGGCTCAGGCTTCGCGCCATGGCCCGAATCGTAGCCGGCGACGAAATCCATCCACGACGTCAGTTGCAATTGCGCGAGGTGGCGGCGCGCGCTCGCCTCCGCGTCATTGGTGGCGAGGCCGAGTTTGAGGCCCATGCCGCGCAGCGCCGCCAGAATCGCGGCGGGATCGCCGACCGGCGTCAGCGAAGTGAGGCACTCGACGGCGGCGAGCGCGTCGATCTCCGCCCGCAGCGCGGGAAAATCGTCGCGGCCGAGCGCCGCCGCCCAGGCCGGGCCATAATGCGCCGTCGCGCCGCCGATGATCGGCGACGTCGCGCGGAAGCGGCGGCTCTCGACCTCGAAATGCAGACATTCGGCCTGGGCGCGCACCTTGTGCGCGTCGCCGCGCGCCAGCGCGTGAATCACGGCGTGAATCGCGGGGCCCCAGGTGAGCTGGAAGTCGATCAGCGTGCCGTCCTTGTCGAACAGGACGCCCGCCAGCGCGGGAATTTGGCGGGTCGCGTCGTTAACCGCGCCGCTTAAACCAGCTTTAACTGAATTCATTCAAACTTTCCTCAACAGCCCGTCCGCAAGCCAGTTCCCCGTGCAGTAGGCGTCGTCATGCGTCACGATTTAACCGCCATTCCGGATGCGATGGAAAAGCGCGCTGGCAGCAGTCGCCTGCTGTCGCGCCTCTATCACGAAATCGGCCTCGCCGCCGTCGCGTTCGAGCTCGACGTGGAAGTGACCGAACTCGCGCCCGAATCGTGCGAGGCGATTCGGCGCGGCGCGCGCTATCTCAATTTCGATTTGCTCGACCTCGCCTCCTGAGGCGGGCCGGCGCACAAAAAAAGCCGGCCGCGAGCGGCCGGCTTAGTTCGTTGGCGAAAAGCCGATCAGCTGCGGACGATGACCTGGGTGCCGATCTTCACGCGGTTGTAAAGGTCGATCACGTCGAGATCGCGCATGCGGATGCAGCCCGACGACACCGCCTGCCCGATCTCTCCCGGCTCATTGGTGCCGTGGATGCGGTAAAGCGTGTCGCGATTGCCCTGATAGAGGTAGAGCGCGCGCGCGCCGAGCGGGTTGTCCCAGCGGCCTTCGAGCGGGCCGTGCTTGATATAGGCCTTGAACTCCGGCCAGCGCGACATGATCGAGGACGTCGGCATCCACGTCGGCCATTCCGTCATGTGCCCGACCGTGGCGCGGCCGGTCCAGCCGAACGCTTCGGCGCCGACCGCGACGGGATATTCCTTCGCCTTGTGGCCCGGCATTACGAAATACAGCTTCTTCTGGCTGTTGTAGATCACGATCGTTCCCGGCGGTTCGCCCGTCGGGTCGGAGACGACGTGGCTGATGAGCGGAATCGACCATTCGTCCGAATCCGCCTTCGCCAGCATCCGCTTGTCGCGATCGGTAAGCTTGGTGTCGCCCGCCAGGCCCGCCCTGAGACCGACGAACTGCTCCTGCGGGGAACAACCCGCCAGAGTAAAACCAACAACCGCGGCCGCCACGACCGCCAGCAATCTACTTTTCATATCATCGCCCCGCTACTTCGACCCCGTAAGGCGAACATGGTCCTGACAGATTTACCCGCTCTTTCACCATGTCGCCACCTCATTCGCGTTGCGACAGCCGGGCGTGGCCCATTTGGTTCCCCAGTGTGACTTTGATGCCGCGCTTGCCGGCCGCGCGCCTCGCCTCTAAGGGTCGAGCATCAACGCCGAGACTTAACAAAAGTGCCGCTGACAGAACCCGCCGTCGACGAAACCCTCGCCGTCCAGCACGGCCTGAAGCCGGAGGAATACGCGCGCTTCGTCGCGCTGATCGGCCGCACGCCCTCGTTCACCGAACTCGGCATCGTCTCGGCGATGTGGAACGAGCATTGTTCGTACAAATCCTCGCGCCGGCATCTGCGCGGGCTGCCGACCAGCGCCCCCTGGGTCATTCAGGGACCGGGCGAGAACGCCGGCGTGATCGACATCGGCGACGGCGAGGCCTGCATCTTCAAGATGGAGAGCCACAACCACCCCTCGTTCATCGAGCCCTATCAGGGCGCGGCGACCGGGGTCGGCGGCATCCTGCGCGACGTGTTCACCATGGGCGCGCGCCCGGTGGCCTGCCTCAACCTGCTGCGCTTCGGCGCGCCCGAGCACGCGCGCACGCCGCATCTGTTGGCCGGCGTCGTCGCCGGCGTCGGCCATTACGGCAACGCGTTCGGCGTGCCGACGGTGGGCGGCTCGGTCGGCTTCCACCCCCGCTACGACGGCAACATCCTCGTCAATGCGATGGCGGTCGGCGTGGCGCGCGCCGATTCGATTTTCTATGCAAAAGCGACCGGAATCGGCAACCCGATCGTCTATCTCGGCTCCAAGACCGGGCGCGACGGCATCCACGGCGCCACCATGGCCTCGGCCGCGTTCGAGGCCGACGCGGAGGAGAAGCGCCCGACCGTGCAGGTCGGCGACCCGTTCGCCGAAAAGCTGCTGCTGGAGGCGTGTCTGGAACTGATGGCGTCGGGCGCGGTGGTGGCGATCCAGGACATGGGCGCGGCCGGGCT
>JAGWRL010000190.1 GCA_028876585.1 Pseudomonadota bacterium
ATCTCGCGGTCGGCGCCGAAAATGACGATGCCGACGTTGTCGCTTTCGAGGTTGAGCGCCATGCCGCGGGTGCCGTTCTCGAACTCGACCATCTCGCCGGCCTGCACCTTGTCGAGGCCGTAGGCGCGGGCGATGCCGTCGCCGACGCTGAGCACCTGGCCCACCTCGGTGACTTGCGCCTCGGCGCCGAAATTGGCGATCTGGCTTTTCAGAATGGAGGAGATTTCAGCGGCGCGGATGTCCATCAGCCGACCTCTTTCATAGCGGTTCGAATGGCGTTGAGTTTGGTGCGAAGCGAGCCGTCGACCATGCGCGACCCGAGTTTGACGACGAGGCCGCCGATGATGGCGGGATCGACCTTGACGGCGAGATCCACGTCCTTGCCGCCGGCAGTGCCGCGCAACTGATCCTTCAGCGCGGCGACCTGTTCATCCGACAGCGGCGCGGCGCTGGTGACCTCGGCGCGGGTGACGCCGCGCGCGGCGTCGTAAAGCTTGTTGTAGCCGCGGATCATGTCGCGCAGCGCGAACAGGCGGCGCTTCTGCGCCACCAGACGGACGAAATTGGCGGCGATGCCCGAAATCTCCGCCCGCGCCAGCAGCGCGTTGAGCGCCTTGGTCTGGTCGGCGGAGGAAAACACCGGCGAGCGCACCAGCCGCTGCAAGTCGGCGCTGTCGGCGATCATCGCGTCGAGCTTGGCGAGCGCGGCCGCAACCTCGGGGGTCTGCCGCTGCTCCTGGGCGAGCGCATAGAGCGCGGACGCATAACGCCCGGCCACGCCCGAAACGTGTTCGCTTTCCTTAGCCAAGGCGCCGCCCTAGTTGCGACAGGCGTCAACGCCCCAGCTCGCGCCGGGCGGCTCCGCTTGTCCTGGTCCAAGATGTTGCGCCGCCTGGCGGGACGCCCGCGGCGGCGGTCAGGTAACATAGCGTCGCCGCCCGCGCAACGGCGCGCGGCCCCGCTATGACGAAGGGATGAGATCGTCGGGCGGGGCGAAAATGCGTGGAATCACAAGGGCCTATCGCCTGCGCACGCGCGGGCCGCGTCACGCCGGACTTCCCCTGCGCAAAAAATCTCCGTAATGCGTCGGAAAATCCCGACGCATGACGGAGGCCGCCCTGTCCGCTCCCGACGTATTCGACGCGCTCGCCCATCCCTTGCGCCGGCGCCTGCTGATGCAGCTTCGGCTGGGCGCGCGCACCGCGTCCGAACTGGCGCTCGACATGCCGGTCGGGCGGCCGGCGGTGTCCGAGCATTTGCAGGTGCTGCGGCTGGCCGGTCTGGTGCGGGTCGAGCGGCGCGGCCGCGAGCGCCGCCATCATCTCGATCCGCGGCCGCTGACCGATGTCGGCGGCTGGCTCAACCTGATGCTGGCGCATTGGGCGCGCCGCATCGAGGACCTCGAAAAGCTGAAAGCCGAGCCGCCTATTTCGAGCCGAAAATAAGCTGCGTCGGGTGTTTCTCGATGCTGAGAATCACCCGGTCGAGGTCGGTCAGCGTCCTGCGCGCGTCGATCGCCATCGCCTGATAATCCTTCAGACCGGAATTGCTGAAATTGACCAGTCCGGGCGACATCTGGCGCACGCGCAGGTTCATCTGATCGGCGAGCCGCTTGATCGATTCGGCGGCCTCGCCCACCTGCGACAGCGGCCCCTTGGTGTCGGCCGAGCCGAGGAAGCTCGACGCGCTGGTCATCAGCCCGTCGACCTTGTTGGCGGAATCGTGCAGCTTGGCGGCGATCTCCGCCGCGTCCTTGAGCGTGTGGTCGAGGTTGGCGCGATTGTCGCTCAGCGTCTGGCCGATCGCCGCCGCGCCCTCGACCAGCTGGCCGACCTTCTTCGCGTCGAACGCCTTGGCGACCGTATCGACGTCGCTCAGCGCCGCGTCGAGCTTGGCGGCGGTGTCGTTGAGATGCTTGACCAGCACGCCTGCGTCGGCGAGCGCCTTCTGCGTCGGCCCCTCCTTGTCGCCGAGCGAGGCGGCGAAGGCGGCGACGTCGTCGACGCTGTGGCGCACTTTCGCCGCATCGACCGCGCCGAGCAGCTTGTCGGCGTCGTCGGTCAGCTTCTCCAGCCGGCCGGCGAGCGGCCCGATCTTGCGGCCGATCTCGCCGATGCCGGCGACCGCCCCCGACAGCCCGCTGGAGGCGTCGCCGAGCGATTTCGAGAACGTGTTGATGTTCTTCATCGTGTCGGAGAAGGCCGGCCCACTGTCGGCGAACAGCTTGTCCGCCCGCGTCAGCACCGAATCCGCCTTGGTCGAGATGTTCTGCACATTGACCAGCAGGTTCTGGATCTGGCTCGGCTCGGCGATCAGCGTCGGCGGCTCGCCGTTCTTCGCCACGACCGGCTTGGCGTCGGGCGCGCCGCCGGTCAGCGCGACCGCCGAGGCGCCGGTCAGCCCCTGCATCTCCAGCCTGACCTTGGTGTCTTCGAGCACGGGAATGCGGCTGTCGACGTCGATCTCGGCGGCGACGCGGCCGGGATCGTTCTTCAGGAAATCGACCGACTTCACCTCGCCGACGCGCAGGCCGTTGAACAACACGACGCCGCCGCGCGCCAGACCCGACACCGAGCCCTGAAACACGACGCGATAATGCGCCAGATTCGCGCCGCCGCCGTAACCCGCCATCCACAGCACGAACAGGAACGCGCCGACGACGACGGCCAGCGTGAACGCGCCGATGGCGATGAAATTAGCTCGGGTTTCCATACACAAGTCCTAGACGAACACGCGTCTATGTCGGCCGAACCCGCCGGAATGAGGGCAAAGCGGCGCCGCCGTCGCCGATGGTCTCGGGCGCCCAAATTTGCAAGTCTGGGTTAAGGAACGCTTGCGGGCGTGAAAATCGCCGATTCCGCATCGCCATAGGCGCGCGCCTCGCCGCGCAGCGCGCATATCGCGACATAGGCGCACACCACCGCGTCGAGCTGGTCTTCGTAGGCTTTCAGCGCCCGCCCGCGCGTCTCGGCTGGCGGCGGCGGCAGGGCTGCGGCGACGCCGGCGATCTGGCGCTCCAGCGCGGCGACGATGCGCCGCCACACCGCTCGGCTGCGTCGCGGTCCAGGCGGCGTCGAGGCCGAGCGCCAGTCTCAGCCCTGATCCCTCGCCGCCTGGTCGAGGATGCGCGCGACATAGGGCGCGAACGAGCGCAGCACCTCGATGCGGAACGCGTTCTCCTCGCGCCGCCACAGGCCGATCTCCGCCTTCACCAGCAGCGTGCGGGTCGAGAGCCCCACGGGAAACGCGCGCAAATCCAGGTCGAGCGGGCAGCCGGCGGCGAGCAGCCGCGCCGCGCCCGGCCCTTCGACGACAAGCCCGACCTGCCGGTGCGAGACATCGACGAGGCCGTGGAACACGCCGCCCAGCGCGCCGGTGAGTTGGCCCATGAGATCGCCCGCGTTCTCCTCCGCCAGCAGCAGCCATTCGTCCGGCCCGAGCCATAGCGCGGCGCGCTCGCCTGCGCTCGCCGAGCCCATCGGCCGCGTCGGCGGCGCGACGCCGAACGCGCGCGCGACCGGCTCGACCACATCGGCGCCGCCGCGCAGATTGAGCCGCGTCGCGAACGGCGAGGGATAGACTTTGACCCGGCCGGAAGCGGGCAGCGGGCGGCCGTCGAGAACCGAGCGGCGAACAGCATTAGGCGTCAAGGCGCAGCCCCTCCCGGTCGTAGAACATCGGCTCGACGACTTTCGCCGGATGCGCGCCGTGCAACCCGACGGTGTAGACCGTCTGACCCAGTCGGGCGCGCCCGTCGGCGAGCATGGCGAGGCAGAATGTGCGCCCCAGCGTCGCGCTCATATAAGAAGACGTGACGTGGCCGCTGACCTTCGTCCCCGGCGGCGTGCTGGACGTGTCGACGATCTGCTCGCCCTCGTCGGGCAGGCGCTTGGGATCGTCCGCCAGCAGGCCGACGAGCTGCTTGCGGCCCGGTCGCTTGAGATCGGCCAGCGCCAGCGAGCGTTTGCCGACGAAATCCGGCTTCGACGTCGCGATCATCTTGCCCATGCCGACATCGTCGGGCGTCACCGAGCCGTCGGTGTCCTGACCGACGACGATGAAGCCTTTCTCGGCGCGCAACACGTGCAGCGTGTCGAGCCCATAGGCGCAGGCGCCGAGCGGCGCCGCTTGCGCCCAGATCGCCTCCTGCACCGCCAGGCCGTAATCGCTCGGCACGTTGACCTCAAAACCCATCTCGCCGGTGAAGCTGACGCGGGCGAGCCGGGTCGGGACGCCGCAGATTTTCCCCTCGCGCACGCTCATGTGCGGGAAGGCGGCGTTCGACAGATCGACGCCCTCGACCAGCGGGGCGAGGATTTTCCGCGCCAGCGGGCCGTTGACGGCGATGGTCGCCCATTGTTCGGTGATCGAGGCGAAGCGCGCCTTCAGGTCCGGCCATTCGGTCTGGAGGTAATCCTCCATCACCGCGAACACATGCGCCGCGCCGCCGGTGGTGGTGGTGAGGTGGAAGCGGTCGTCCGCCATCCGCATCACCACGCCGTCGTCATAGATGAACCCGGTCTCGTTGAGCATCAGCCCGTAGCGGCAGCGCCCGACGCCGAGCTTGGCGAAGGAATTGATGTAGAGCCGGTTGAGGAACTCGGCCGCGTCGGGGCCGACGACTTCGATCTTGCCGAGCGTCGAGGCGTCCATGATCCCGGCCTTGGCGCGCGTGGTCAGGCATTCGCGCGCGACCGTCTCGTCCGCCGTCTCGCCGGCCAGCGGCACGCGGCTGGCGCGTTTCCACAGGCCCGCTTCCTCCCAGACCGCGCCTTTGCCGTCATACCAGCCATGGATCGGCGTCTCGCGCACGGGGTCGAGCATTTCCCGCTTCGACGGCCCGCCGAAAATGCCGAAGGTGACTGGCGTATAGGGCAGGCGGAAGGTGGTGAGGCCGACTTGCGCGATCTCGCGGCCGAGCGAATCGGCGGCGATGGCGAGCGCGTTCATGTTGGAGGTCTTGCCCTGATCGGTCGCCATGCCGGTCGTGGTGTAACGCTTGATGTGCTCGATCGAGCGCATCCCCTCGCGCGTCGCCAGCTTGATGTCGCGCGCGGTGACGTCGTTCTGGAAATCGACGAACGCCTTGGTCAGTTTCTCCTCCGGCAGCGGCGCGACCAGCCCGAGCGTGCCGGGGCTGAACGCGTCGGCGCCCTCCACCTTCGGCGCCTCGGCCCCCGCCGCGCCGGCCCGCGCGCCGTCCGCGATCCCCTGGCCCAGATCGAACACGCCGGCGCAGGCGCCGACGCTGACCATGTCCTGCACCGGCGCGCCGGGCAGAAAACTGTTCGAGGCGGCGTCGAACCGCACCTTGCCGCGCGATTGCGAGAACAGATGCACGCTCGGCGTCCAGCCGCCGGTCATCGCGATCAGGTCGCAGGCGACCTCGTCGGCCTCGCCGGCCCGCCCGTCCGACGATAGCCGGCCGACGCGCGCGTGGGTGACGCGCAGCGACCCGCGCGAGCCGAGAATCACGGCGCCGGCCGAGATCGGCAGCCCCTTGGCGCGCGCCGCGCGCGGCAGATCGCCGTCGGGATCGGGCCGCGAATCGAGGATCGCGGCGATCTCGCAGCCGGCCGCCGCCAGATCGAGCGCGGCGCGATAGCCGCCGTCGTGGCTGGTGGCGACGACGACGCGGTTACCCGGCCTGACGCCGTAGCGCACGGCGAGCAGGCGCGCCGAATCCGCCAGCATGATTCCGGGCCGGTCGTTGTCGGGAAACACCAGCGGCCGCTCGTGCGCGCCGGCGGCGACGATCACCCGTTGCGCCCGCACCTGCCAGAGCCGGGCGCGCGGCAGTTTCGGATCGGGATAGGCGATGTGGTCGGTGACGCGCTGCTCGGCGGCGAGGAAATTCTGCGCGTAATAGCCGAACGCCTGCGTGCGCGGCAGCAGCGTCACATTCGCCGCCGCCGTCAGTTCCGCGACGACGTCGGCGACCCATTGCGCCGCCGGCTTGCCCTCGATCGTCGTGTGCGCGTCGGCGAGCGCCGAGCCGCCGAATTCGGCCTGCTCGTCGAACAGCACGACGCGGCCGCCGGCGCGGGCCGCCGCGCGCGCGGCGGCAAGCCCTGTTGGCCCGGCGCCGACGACGGCCACTTCGCAATGGCGATGCTCGTAGGCGTAATGATCGGGGTCCGGATCGGTCGGAGCGACGCCGAGACCGGCCGCGCGGCGGATCGCCGGCTCGTAGACATGCTCCCACGCGCCCTTCGGCCCGATGAAGGTCTTGTAATAGAAGCCGGCCGGCAGAAACGCGGAGAACGCGCCGTTGAGCGCCATCGCGTCGAATTTCAGCGACGGCCAGGCGTTTTGCGAGCGGGCGCGCAGGCCCTCGTAAATCTCGACCTGCGTCGCGCGCAGATTCGGCGTCAGCCGGCCCTTGCCGGCGTTGACGGTGACGAGCGCGTTCGGCTCCTCCGAGCCCATCGACAGCGCGCCGCGCGGCCGGTGATATTTGAACGAGCGCCCCATCAGGTGGACGCCGTTGGCGATCAGCGCCGAAGCGAGCGTATCGCCCGCCAGCCCCTGAAAGCGCTCGCCGTCGAAGGTGAAGTTGATGACCCGCGCCCGGTCCACGCGACCGCCGCTTCCAGTGCGCATCGCGCCCGCCATGTCCACGCGTCTCCGCTCTCGCCCCATTCCCTCTAGCCGCGGCGGCGCGCCGCGGGAACCCCGTTTTTACACCGACCGACACGAGAAAACAGATGCGCGGCCGCGCGGCCGCGATTCCCCCGCCAGCCCCGAGCAATGTTCATGTGCAAGAGCGGGGTGGGGGCATGGGCTCGGGCCGCGCCGCCCGTCGGCCGCAACCCTTTGTTAATCTTAAACGTTAATGAATATAAGGGAATCTGACACCCGCCGCGTCGGCGGCCGGAAGCGTAGGGGAAGTAGAACCGCGTTATTGGATGCAGGGCGACAAGAAAGCCAACCCGCGATGATGTTCTGTATTATTCGCTCGCCACGGGCCGCGACATCGCTTCGACTTCGCCCGTCGCTCGCGGCGCGCGCCGCCGCATTGCTTTAGGACCGGCCCCTTGCCGCTCCCGGAAGCCGAATTCGCCGCGATCGAGGCGGCCGTGCGGGAAACGGAAAAAGGGCGCGCCTTCCTCGCCGAATACGCCCGCCGCCAGCGCGTCGGCGACCTCGCCCGCCTGCTCGCCGCGATCGAGCGGATCGAAGCGCAGGCGATGCAGGGCGAAGTGGAGCGGGCGCGGCGGCGGCTCGAATCGGAGCGCACCGCC
>JAGWRL010000191.1 GCA_028876585.1 Pseudomonadota bacterium
CGCGCCCGCGCCAGCCGCGGCCACGCCAGCGCCGGCGAGTTGAGCCCGAGCGCCACGCCGAGCCGCGCCGCGTCGCCGACGATGCGCGCCAGACCCACGCTCAGCGGCCCCAGCGGCGCCAGCGCCGCCAGCGCCGCCAATGTCGCGGCGAGGCTCGCGGTCGTGGCGGCGAGCGCGTATTCCGGCTTGGCGGCGGCCGACAGCGCGGTGAAGATCAGCCGCGGCGGCGCCGCCAGCGCGCAGCCGATCGACAGGCAGACCGCGACGCCGATCGCCGGCTCCCAGCCCGGCCCCGCCAGCAGCGGCAGCAGCACCGGCGTCACCGCCGCCAGCCCGCAGAACATCGGCGCGACGATCAACGACGACTGTCTGATCACCGCGTCCGCCATGCCGGCGAGACGGCGCGGATCGTGCGACAGCGGCGCGAAAAAGGCGAAGGCGAGATTGTGGCCGGTGGCGGCGACCGCGCCGCGGATCGGCTCGACGACGCGCATCGCCATGTTGACGTAGCCGAGCGTGGTCACGCCATAGAGCGCCTCGACGACATTGTTGAACAACAGATAAGTCAGATTGTCGGCGAGACGGTCGAGGAAGGAGACGCCGGCGAAGCGGCCAAAACCATCGACATGGCGCGGCGCCCAGCGCGGCAGCACGAGAAAGCCGAGCCGCCATTGCAGCGCGATGTCGATCCCGAAGCTAATCAGCACGCGATTGGCGATCAGCGCCCAGGGACCGGCGCCGGCGAAACCCAGCGCCAGCGACAGCGCGACGCCGACGAGATGGCCGATCAGCGAGGCGATCGCGACATCGTTGAACCGCCGCAGCCGCCGCGCCAGCGCGATCAGGATCGCCGTGTGGCCGGTGAAGAACACCGAGGTCATCGCCGCCGGAATCATCCAGGCGATCTCGGGCTCGCCATAGAGCCGCGCCAGCGCCCAGCCGAGCGCCGCCGAGGCCGCCATCACCGCCGCGCCGATGAGACAGGAAACGCCCAGCGCGGCCTGAAGATGCACCCGCCGCAACCGCTTGCGCTGCGCCAAAGCCTCCTCGAACGGCATGCCGACGAACACCGCGCCGACCGCGACAAAGGTCAGCGCCCGCGCCGTGACGCCGAAATCGCGTGGGCTCAGCATACGCGAAAACAGCGCCGTGCCGCCGGTCAGCAGCGCCAGCCGGCCGATCGCGTCGGCGCCGGCCCAGCCGAGCCAACCGAGAATCCGCTTGTCCTTTCCGGTCTTGGCCGGCATCGTTTTCTCCCGCGCCCGCCGGTTTCTTACGCTGCGGCAGGTAGCAATCGACTTAAGGCCGGGCGGCGCAATTTAACTTCCATCGTGCTCGACCCGGCGCTCGATATGTTCGCCGCCCTCGATCGCGCCGCGATGGCCGTTGACCTGCGCCCAGCCGGTCATGCCGGACAGCACCATTGGCGTGGCGCGGATAGAACTCGATCGCGCGCGCGAATTGCCGGTCGTGCGACAAAGCGTGCGGGCGCGGCCCGATCAGCGACATCCCGCCACGCGGCACTGTCGCCGCGCCGCGTTTGCATGGACAACACCGGCCCGCGGCTGTCGAGCTTGATCGCCCGCGCCACGACCGCCATCAGCGGCGCCGCCATGAACGCGAGGTTCCAGGCGTTGGCGGTGTGGTGGGCGTGATGGCCGAGGTCGAGATGATTGGCGAGCGCGAACACGACGGCGACGACGCCCGACAGGCGCAAGCCGCCCAGCCCCATCGCCACCCGGTGATGCACGATCGCGTTGTAGCCGATCTGGGAGATCACGGCGCAGCAAATGGCGCCGCGATCGGCGAACGCCGCCAGCGACCAGGACGATTGCGCTTCGGGGCGGCGGCTATCTTTGGCGGCGGAGCGCGGCGGCTCTCGCAAAGTCTGTCATTAAAAACCCTTTGTCGGCGCCAGGTCGAACGCCGTTCCCGCAGGGTAAATTGCGCCAACGGCAACTATGGGTCGGCGTCAAACGCCGGATTAAGCCGGAAGATGAAAATTCTATTGTTATTAAAAACCCTGCGTCGGGGTGAATCGGGCATTGGCTTTATTCCGCGGCCAACGCCACGCGGCCGCCTCACCATTGCGCTGTCGGCGCGCCCCGCTCAGCCACGACAAAGCGCGCCTGCCCTCCGCAGACGCGGCCGAGCGCGCCGACCAGCCGTGCGCCGACCGCCGCGACATCGCCAAAGCCGTTCGATTGCGCCGTCAGCACTACGCGGCGGGTCGCCGTCGTCACGGCGCTGCGGGCGTCCTGGCGCCAGTTCCAGCGCCGGCACAGCACATGCGCGGCGTCGGCGTAGACCACCTCGCCGGGTTTTGGCGGGTCCTCGGGGTCTTCGCCCGGCGCCGCGCCCATGTCGATGAAACTGTCGCCGGGGCGGGCATAGCGGAAGGCGAGATCGCCCGTCACCCGGTCGAGATCGTCGCAGCCCAGGCACAGCCCCTCGTCGAGCGAGATCATGTTGTAGAGATCGACCAGTGCATTCGCGCGCGGCAGGTTTTCGCCCGCCAGCACGCGCTTGAGCAGCCGCTCGACCGAGGAGCGATAACTCGTCTTCTTGATGCCGAAGGCGCGGTAGGCGGTTCGCCACGCCGCCACGCCGGAAATGGCGGAGAGTTCGACGCCGACCCAGCGGGCGCGGGCGCGCGCCTGCGCGGCGGCGATCTCGACGTCGAGCGCGCCGTCGCGCTCGCCGATCGTCAACCCTTCTGCGATCACCACCGCGACGCGAAAATCGGGGAAGCGCTCGGTGAGTTCTTCAATGCAGATTTGCGGCATGCCCGGCTTACGGCGTCACCGTGAAATCCACTCTCATGCCGCCCTTGTAATGGCCGGGCTGGTTGCAGATCAGCCGGTAGACGCCCGGCTTGAGGTCGAGCGTCAACGCCTTTTTCGTCCCCGGCGGCAGGTCGGACGCCTCGCCGAGATCCTTGATCTTGTCCTCGTCGACCTCGTCCTTCTTGGCGTCGTAGGGCAAGGTCTCGTCCTTGCTCGCGACGGCGACGACGATCATTTCATGCACCATCGTCTTCGACAGGTTGGTCACGTCGAACTCGACCGGCCCCGCTTTCGCCGAGGTCTTGTCCGCGCTCAGCACATAATCGTGGCCCCCCTTGGGATCGCCGAGCTTCACGTTGACGATAGTCGCCGCCGAGGCGGCCACGCCAGTCAACGCCAGTCCGAAAGCGGCCAAAATCCATTTGCGCATAATGCGTCCCCATCCCGTGCGAGCTTAGGATACGCGCCGAAATCGCGGCGCGCACTATACCGATCGTCAATCTACGGCCGCGGGCGGACAGCGTCCATCGCCGCCAGAATCGCCCGCGCGCGCGGCGCGTCGAACAATTTGCTGGCGTCGTCGGGGCTGCGATGGCGCCAGTTCGGCCGCTCGCGGTCGGTGCCGGGCAGGTTGGTCGCCACCGTTTCGCCCATCAGATCGTCGACCTGCACGCTCGCCAGCGCCGAACCCGCCTGCGCCACCCAGGAATGGATGCTGGCGGCGAGCGCGTCGTCCAGCGGCGCATCGAGCGAGGGGCGCTCGGCCAGCACGCCGGCGGCGACCAGGGCGTCGAGCAGCGCCTCCTTCTCGGCGAGACGCTCTTTAAGCGCGCGCGCGGCGTGGTCGGGTCCGAACTGGCCCAGGCTCATCCGCTCGCCGATGTCGGCGGCCTGCCACCAGCCCGACAGCGGCGGCAGGTCATGCGTCGTCACGCAGGCGACGCTGTGCACGGGGTATTCGTGCGGGCTGCTGAAATCGACGCCGTCGCGCTCGAAATAGAGCACCCGCATTCCCGAGATGTCGGCCTTGGTCATCTTGTCGCGAAAACCGTCGGGCACGTTGCCGAGGTCTTCGCCGATCACCATGCAATGGTTGCGCTGGCTCTCCAGCGCGATCTGGCCGATCAATTCGTCGGCGGGATAGGCGACATAGGCGCCCTCGGCCGGCTTCGCGCCGTCGGGGATCACGAACAGCCGGGTCAGGCCCATCGCATGGTCGATCCGCAACATGCCGGCGTGGCGCATGTTGGCGGCGAGCAGGTCGGCGAAGCCCTTCCAGCCGGTGCGCGCGCCCGCCACCGGGTCGGGCGGCGGCAGATGCCAGTTCTGCCCGGCGGCGGAGAACGGATCGGGCGGCGCGCCGACGGTCGCGCCGATGCCAAGCTCCCCCGCGCGCGACCAGCTTTCCGCCCCGTCCGGCGCGGAGCCGACCGCGAGATCGCGATAGAGGCCGATGTCGAGCCCGGCGTTGCGGGCGCGGCCGGCGGCGGCGGCGAGCTGGCGGTCGCCGACCCATTGGCAGAATTGCGCGAAGCGCACGTCGTAATCGCGCTGCTCGGCCTTGGCGGCGAGCGCGCCGGCGTCGGCGTCGCGCAATTCGGCCGGCCACTCGCGCCAATATTGGCCGCCGCGCTCGCGATGGATCGCCTCGAACACGGCGAAGCGGAACAGGTTGTCGCCGCCCGCCGCGACGAAGGCGTCGAACTCGGCGAACAGCGGATCGTCGGAGCGCGCGGCGCGGGCGCGCAGGAAGGCGGCGAAGCGATATTGCAGCGCGATGCGCTTGACGCCCCACACCGCCTCGTAATCGATCGCGCCGAGCTTGGCGACGGCGCTCAGCCGCTCGCCCAGCGTCGCGGCGGCGGCGCTCCATTCCTCATCTACGGGAAGATCGCCTTCGGCCAGCGCGTCGATCAGGATCGGATCGAGGAAGCGCCGGTCGGAGGGGTGATAGGGGCTCGCCCGGCTGCGGTCGTCGGGGAACAGCATGTGCACCGGGCTGAGGCCGAAATAGGCGGCGCCGTGGCGCGCGGCGGTGGCGGCGGCGAGGCCGAGCGCGGTGTAATCGCCGACGCCCTGATCGCCCGCGTCGCGGCGCAGCGCGTAAAGCTGGGCGGAGACGCCGAACCGGCGCTTCCACGTCGCCTTCGGCCGCCACGCCTCGGGCGGGGCGATCGTCAGCGCGCAGGAGACGCCGCCGACTTCGAGTCGGTGGCGGCCGACCGGCAGGGCCGGCAGGTCGAAATGGCGCTCGTCGACCTCGCGCCCGTTGGGCAGCGTGATGCGGCGCGGATCGGCGCCGGGCGTCGCGCCGGAGAGCGTCGAGCCGTCTTCGAGCGCGAGGTGAAATTCGATTTGCCGCTGCGGCGCGGCCGGGTCGGCGCGCAGCGTCGCGCGCAGCAGGCCGTCGAGCGGGAGGGTCAGCGCCGGCGTCAGCGCGCGCGCCCGCGTCTCCTGCATCAGCCGGTCGAGCGATTCGCGCGCCAGCGCTTGCGTGCGCGCGGGCAGCGAAAAGCATTCCAGCAGCGCCAGCTTGGTCGTGGTCGAGACGAGCGTATGCGCGCCGACCGCGTCCCACCACTCGCCCGCCACGCCCGCGGCGTCGGCGAGCGCATTGACGTCATGCTCGTCGGGCGCGCGGGCGATCTTGGCCGAGATCGGCGTCTCGGCGATGATGAGGACGGAACGCTCCGGCAACGGGGTGCGGTCGGCCAGTTCGGTCGGCGCGTCGAGCCGCGCGGGATCGCTGGTGTCGAGCCGCACGCGCCAGACGAAGCCCGCGCGCGATTCCGGCAAGCGCAACGAAGTCGCCGGGCCGCGGTTGAAGGCGACCAGCGCGCGGTCGTAGCCTTGCGGCGTCGGCGCGGCGAACACGGCGGTCAGCACCTCGCCGACAGGGGATTCCCAATGGCCGGCGTCGAGCAGCGGCAATTCGGCGTCGCGCCATTCCACATCGACCGGGCCGCCCTCGGCGATCGGCGCGCCGGTGAGCCAGGCGGCGCGGCGCAGCGCCGGATGGGCGGCGCGCACGGCGGCGAGGCGCCCGACGAAGGCGGCCAGATCCATGTCCGCATGGCCCCAGTCGAGCCAGGAGATCGCGTTGTCCTGCGCATAGGCGTTGTTGTTGCCGTGCTGGCTGTGGCCCAGCTCCGCCCCGGCGGGAAACATCGGCGCGCCGCACGCGGTGAACAGGGTCGCCAACAGATTGCGCTGGTCGCGACGGCGGGCGGCGAGAATCGCGGGCGCCTCGGTCGGGCCTTCGACGCTGTGGTTCCACGACAGATTGTCGTTGGTCCCGTCGCTGTTGTGCTCGCCGTTGGCCTCGTTGTGCTTATGCGCGTAGGAGACGAGATCGGCGAGCGTGAAGCCATCGTGGGCGACGACGAAATTGACGCTCTGCGTCGCATCGGCGGCATGGGGGAACATGTCGCGCGAACCCGCCAGCCGGGTCGCGAGTTCCCCGCGCATGCGCGCGTCGCCGCGCCAGTAGCGGCGCGAGGCGTCGCGGAAGCGGTCGTTCCACTCGCCCCAGCCGGCGGGGAATTCGCCCAGCCGATAGCCGCCGGGGCCGATGTCCCACGGCTCGGCGATCAGCTTGGCCCTGGACAACACCGGGTCTTGCGCCAGCGCGGCGAACATCGGCGCATGCGCGTCAAAGCCGGTGGCGCGGCGGCCGAGCGCGGGCGCGAGATCGAAGCGGAAGCCGTCGATCCCGCCCCATTCCATCCAGCGCCGCAGCGCCGCCACCGCCAGCGCCACCACCGGCGGGCGATCGAGCGCGACGCAATTGCCGCAGCCCATGTCGTTGATGTAGCGCGAGGCGTCCTCGGGCAGCAGGCGGAAATAGGCGGCGTTGTCGAGGCCGCGGAACGACAGCGTCGGCCCGAATTCGTCGCTCTCGCCATTGTGATTGAGCACCACGTCGAGCACGACTTCGAGGCCGGCTGCGTGCAGCGCGTCGGTCGCGCGCCGCACCTCGCGCCAGCCCTCGGGGGCGAGCCGTGGATCGGGCGCGCCCCAGAACACCGGATTGTAGCCCCACGCGTTCGACAGCCCGAGCGGCGGCAGGTGACGCTCGTCGACAAAGGCGTCGGCCGGCATGATCTCGACCGTGGTGACGCCGAGCGACTGGATGTGATGGATCAGCGGCGGTTCGGCCAGCGCGGCGAAACGGCCGCGCGCGGCTTGCGGAATATCGACGCGCAGGCGCGAGAAACTGCGCAGGTTGATCTCGTAAATGACGCTGTCGGCGGGCGGAATGCGGGCGTGGCCGATCTCGCCGCCGGGGTTTGCGCGCACCACGCATTTCGGCATCGCCGCCGCGCTGTCGGCGCCGCGCTCGAACATCGAGGCGTGCAGCGCGAACGGGCGGTCGATTTCGGGGCTAAGCGGATCGACCAGCAATTTCGCCGCGTCGAAGCGATGGCCGCGCACCGGATCGAACGGCCCGTCGACGCGCAGGCCGTAGCGCGCGCCCTCGATCAGCCCCGGGGCGAAGCCTTTGTAATAGCCCTGCCCGTCGGCGCTGAGGTGGATGCGCAGCGTCTCGCGCTCGCCCTTTTCGTCGAACAGGCAGACCTGCGCGGCGGTGGCGTGCGGGGCGTAGACCGCGACCTCGCCGCCCTCTAGCCGAATCATGGAGCTGGGTCCGGCCAAGACGTCGGTCATGCGACCTTCCTGAGCTTTTCGTATAGCGCGGCGTAGCGTTTTGCGGGCGCGCGCCACGACACATCGGCGCGCATCCCGTTCAGGCGCAGCCGGCGCATTAGCACCGGATTGCGGCAAAGTTCGAACGCGCGCGCGATCGCGTGATCGAGCGCGCCGATCTCGGGGGGATAGAACTGCACGCCGGTGGCGACGCCGGCGGTCAGCGCCGCCTCGTTGGCGTCGACCACGGTGTCGGCGAGGCCGCCGACCCGCGCCACCAAAGGCGCCGCGCCATAGCGCAACGCGCAAAGCTGCGTCAGCCCGCACGGCTCGAAGCGCGACGGCACGACGAGGAAATCGACGCCGGCCTGGATCAGATGCGCCAGCGTCTCGTCATAGCCGATCACGCAGCCGACCTGATCGGGATAGGTCGCCGCCAAAGCGCGAAAACCCTGCTCCAGCGCCGGTTCGCCGGTCCCCAACAACGCCAGCTGGCCGCCGCGCGCGATCAGGCCCGGCATGCAGGCGAGCAGCAGATCGAGCCCCTTCTGGCTGGTCAGTCGCGAGACGACGCCGAACAAGGGCGCGTCAGGCGCCGGCCCGAGCGCGAATTTGGCTTGCAGCGCGGCGCGGTTGACGGCGCGATCCTCCAGCCGCAGCGCGCTGTAGGTTTTCGCCAGCGTCGGGTCGGTCTCCGGATTCCAGATCTCGTCGTCGATGCCGTTGACGATGCCCTCGACGTCGGCGGCGCGGGCGCGCAGCAGGCCGTCGAGCGCCATGCCGAACTCGGGCGTGAGGATTTCGCGCGCATAGGTCGGCGAAACGGTCGTCACCTTGTCGGCGAACAGGATGCCGCCCTTGAGAAAGCCGATGCCGCCGAAATATTCGACGCCGTCGATCGCCATCGCCTCGGGCGGCAGGCCGAGCGGGCGCAGCAGGTCGCCGTAATAATGGCCCTGGAACGCCATATTGTGCAGCGTCAGCACCGTGCCCGGCCGCGCGCCGCCGTCATAGTGCAGATAGACGGGGACGAGCGCGGCCTGCCAATCATGCGCGTGTGCGACGTCGGCGACATAGCCGGGCGCGAGGCCCTTGGCGAGATCGGCGCCGGCGCGGGCGAGCGCGGCGTAGCGGAAGGCGTTGTCCGCCCAATCGCGCCCGTCGGGGCCGAGATAGATGTTGCCGCGCCGCTCGTAGAGATGCGGCGCGTCGAGCACGAACAGATCGAGCCCGCCGCCCTTGCCCGCCAGCAGCCGCGCCGGCCCGCCCATCAAGGCGGGATAGGCGTGCACGGACTCGGCCTGTTCGAGCTTCGCCATCACGGCGGGATAGCCCGGCAGCAGCGTCCGCATCTCGACGCCCTCGCGCGGCAGCGCCAGCGGCAGGGCGCCGGCGACATCGGCGAGCCCGCCCGTCTTGACGAGCGGGAACGCCTCCGAGGCGATCGACAGGACGCGCAGCATCAGGCGCCGAGCTTGTCGATCATCGGCTGCGTGATGAGCGTGACGCCGGCTTCGGTGCGACGGAAGCGGCGCGCGTCCTCCACCGGGTCCTCGCCGACGACGAGGCCGTCGGGAATCTGCACGCCGGAATCGATCACCACCTTGTTCAGCCGGCAACCGCGCGCGATGCGGACATAGGGCATGATCACCGCTTCGTGGATGTGCGAGAAGGAATGGATGCGACAGCCGGTGAACAGCAGCGAGCGCGAAATCGCCGCGCCGGAGACGATACAGCCGCCCGAGATCAGCGAGGACACCGCCGAACCGCGCCGCCCTTCGACGTCGTGCACGAACTTGCCCGGCGGCGTGACCTCGCCATAGGTCCAGATCGGCCATTCGCGATCGTAGAGATCGAGATCGGGCACGACTTCGGTCAGATCGACATTGGCCTGCCAATAGGCGTCGACGGTGCCGACGTCGCGCCAATAGGGGTGCGATTCCTCGCGCGAGCGCACGCAGGAGCGGGCGAAATGATGCGCCACCGCTTTGCCGTTGGTGACGGAATAGGGGATCAGGTCCTTGCCGAAATCGTGGCTCGAATTGGGGTCGGCGGCGTCGCGGCGCAATTCCTCGATCAGGAATTTGGTGTCGTAGACATAGATGCCCATGCTGCACAGCGAGACGTCGGTGCGGCCGGGCATCGGCGGCGGATTCTTCGGCTTTTCGAGAAAGTTGATTATGCGGTCGTTCTCGTCGACATGCATCACGCCAAAGCCCTTGGCCTCCTCCAGCGAAGCCTCCAGACAACCCACCGTCACGTCGGCGCCGGACTCGACGTGCTGTTGCAGCATCTTCTCGTAGTCCATCTTATAAATATGATCGCCGGCGAGGATGACCATGAACTGCGGGCCATAGCTCTCGATGATGTCGATGTTCTGATAGACCGCGTCGGCCGTGCCGAGATACCACATCGTCTCCGACACGCGCTGCGAGGCGGGGAGCACGTCGAAACTCTCGTTGCGCTCGGGACGGAAGAAGTTCCAGCCGCGCTGCATGTGGCGGATCAGGCTGTGCGCCTTGTATTGCGTCGCCACCGCGATGCGGCGAATGCCGGAATTCAGCGCGTTCGACAGCGCGAAATCGATGATGCGGGACTTGCCGCCGAAATAGACGGCGGGCTTGGCGCGCCGATCGGTCAGTTCCATCAACCGGCTGCCGCGCCCGCCCGCCAGCACATAGGCCATGGCGTGGCGCGCGAACGGCGCCGTCGGCGGCGTCTCTCTGGTTGCACTCATACGGACCTCCTCCCGAAACGCGGCTCGGCGTCATTCTTGCGCCGAGACTGGCATGAATTGAAGACGTTATTTTTGCGTCAGGTCACGTTTTCGACGGCGCCCCCTCCGCGCGCCATTCCAGATAAAGCGTCGACAACGGCGGCAGCGTCAGCGCCGCCGAGGCCGGCAGGCCGTGCATCGGCGCCCGCTCGGCGCGCACGCCGCCGAGGTTGCCGACGCCTGAGCCCCAATATTCGTGCGCGTCCGTGTTGATCGCCTCGACCCAGAGGCCGACCGTCGGCAGGCCGATGCGATAGTCGCGCCGCACGACGGGGGTGAAGTTGCACACCACCGCGACCGGCTTCCCGCCCTCGGCGGCGAAACGCAGGAACGCGATCACCGACTGGTCTTCGTCGTTGACGACGATCCAGCGAAACCCCTCGGGCTCGCAATCGCGCTCATAGAACGCGGGCCGCGATTTGTAGAAGGCGTTGAGGTCGCCGATGAGGCGCTTCAGGCCCTGATGCGGCGCGTGATCGAGCAACCACCACGGCAGGTCGGCGTCGCAATCCCACTCCGAGGTCTGGCCGAACTCCTGCCCCATGAACAAAAGCTTCTTGCCGGGATGCGACCACATGAAGCCGTAATAGGCGCGGGCGTTGGCGAAGCGCTGCCACTCGTCGCCCGGCATCTTCGAGACGATCGACTTCTTGCCGTAGACGACCTCGTCGTGGGAAAGCGCGGAGACGAAATTCTCGCTATAGGCGTAGTGCATGCTGAAGGTGAGCTGGTTGTGCGCCCAGCGCCGATAGACCGGGTCCTTCTCCATATATTCCAGCGTGTCGTGCATCCAGCCCATGTTCCATTTGAAGCCGAAGCCGAGCCCGCCAAAACTCACCGGCTTGGTGACGCCGGCGTAGGCGGTGGATTCCTCGGCGATCATGAAGGCGCCGGGGAACAGGCCGTAGACGGCCTCGTTGACGCGCTTGAGGAAATTCGCCGCGTCGTAGTTGACGTTGCCGCCGTCGGCGTTGGGCGCCCACTCCCCCGGATTGCGCGAATAATCGAGATAGAGCATCGACGCCACCGCATCGACGCGCAAGCCATCGATATGATAGCGGTCGATCCAGTAGAGCGCGTTGGCGAGCAGGAAGTTGGCGACCTCCTTGCGGCCGAAATCGTAGATGGCCGTGTTCCAATCGGGATGGAAGCCCTTGCGCGGGTCCTCGTGCTCGTAGAGCGGTGCGCCGTCGAACCAGGCCAGGCCATGCGCGTCGATCGGGAAATGCGCCGGCACCCAGTCGAGGATGACGCCCAGACCCGCCGCATGCGCCTTATCGACGAAGCGCGCGAACGCTTCCGGCGAGCCGAAGCGCTTGGTTGGCGCGAACAGGCCGATCGGCTGATAGCCCCAGGACGCGTCGAGCGGATGCTCGGTGATCGGCATCAGCTCGATGTGGGTGTAGCCGAGTTCGGCGACATAGGGGATCAGCGTGTCGGCCAGTTCGTCATAGGTCAACCAGCGCCCGTTCTCGCCGCGCCGCCAGGACCCCAGGTGGCATTCGTAGATCGAAATCGGCTTGCGGCGCGGCTCGCCCTGCCCGCGCGCCTTCAGATAGGCTTCGTCGGTCCAGTTGAAATCGTTGGTGTAGGCGACGATCGAGGCGGTGGAGGGGCGCAGTTCCGCCTCGAAGCCGAACGGATCGGCCTTCAGCGGCTGCAACTCGCCGCCGGCGGAGACGACCTCGTATTTGTAGACCGCGCCGGCCTGGAGATGGGGAATGAAGATTTCCCACAGGCCGCTGTCGTAGCGCTTGCGCATCTGGCAGCGGCGGCCGTCCCAATCGTTGAAATCGCCGACGACGGAGACGCGGCTGGCGTTGGGCGCCCAGACCGCGAACAGCACGCCGCCCTCGCCCTCATGCGTGGTGACCTGCGCGCCGAGCCGCTTGTAAAGCTCGCGATGCGTGCCCTCGATCATCAGGTGATCGTCGAGCGGCCCCAGCGCCGGGCCGAAGGCGTAGGCGTCCTCATATGAGGAGACGCCGCGCGTGCGCGTGACTTCGAGCCGGTAGGTCGGGCGCTGCGAGCCCGGCGGCAGCAGCGCTTCGAAGAAATCGCCCTTGCGCCGTTCGAGATCAACCAACCGCGAGCCGTCGCGCCGCAGCGCGCGCGCCGAGATCGCATCCGGCGCGAAGGCGCGGATCGCCCAGCCGTCCGGCGTCAGATGCGGCCCCATAAACGAAAAGGGGTCGGAATGGCGCGCCGCGGCGAGGGCGTCGATGTCGTTCTCGTCGGCGCGCCAGGATTCCATCACGTCTCGTCTCCCCGTCAAGTCAGCCGCTTATACGGCGCCTTCCAGATTTCGTCGGCATATTCGGCAATGGTGCGGTCGGATGAGAACCAGCCGGTGTTGGCGGTGTTGATGATGCTCGATCGCAACCACGCCTTGCGGTCGCGCCACGCGGCGTCGATTTTCTGCTGCGTCGCCCAGTAGGCGTCGAAATCCGCGCACACCATGAAATAGTCGTGATGGCGCAAAGTCTCGACCAGGCCGTGATAGCGGCCGCGGTCGTCGGCCGAGAACACGCCCGAGCCGACCGCCTCCAACACGTCGCGCAGCACCGGCGAGGCTTCGATATAGGGCGTCGAGTCGATCCCGCGGGCGCGCGAGGCCTCGACTTCCTGCGCCGTGAGGCCGAAGATGAAGATGTTCTCATCTCCCACCAGATCCTTCAATTCGACGTTGGCGCCGTCGAGCGTGCCGACAGTCAGCGCTCCATTCAACGCCATTTTCATATTTCCGGTTCCCGACGCCTCCATGCCGGCGGTGGAAATCTGCTCCGACAGGTCGACGGCGGGGATGATCGTCTCGGCCAGGCTTACGTTGTAATTGGGCAGGAACACGACCTTCAGCAAGCCGCGCACGGTCGGGTCGGCGTTGACGGCGCGGGCGACGTCGATCGCCAGCTTGATGATCAGCTTGGCCTGAGTGTAACTCGCCGCCGCCTTGCCGGCGAAGATTTTCACGCGCGGGGCGAAGTCGATCGTCGGATTGGCGCGGATCTCGTTATAACGCGCGATCGTCTCGAGGATGTTGAGCAACTGGCGCTTGTATTCGTGGATGCGCTTGATCTGCACGTCGAACATCGCGTCCGGGTCGAGCCGCTGGTTGAGCGCCTCCGCCGCGAGCTGGCCGAGCGCGATCTTGTTGGCGCGCCGCGAAAGCGCGATCTGCTCCTGCATCGAGGAATCGTCGGCGTATTTGCCCAAGCCGCGCAGCACGTCGGCGTCGTACAGGCCCTTGTCGCCGACCGTGGAGCGAATGATGGCGGACAGGCGCGGGTTGCACTCGATCAACCAGCGGCGAAACGTGATGCCGTTGGTCTTGTTGACGATGCGGCCGGGATAGATGCTGTTGAGATCGTGGAAAACGGTCTGCTTCATCAGGTTGGTGTGCAGCGCCGAGACGCCGTTGATCTTGTGGCTGCCGACGAAGGCGAGCGAACCCATCCGCACGCGGCGGCCGGCGTGCTCGTCGATCAACGAGATCGCGGCCAGGAAGCCGGGGTCGGTCATGCCCTTCTTGCGAACGCCGTCGAGATGCATGGCGTTGATGAGATAGATGATCTGCATGTGGCGCGGCAGCAGCCGCTCCATCAGGCTGACCGGCCAGCTCTCCAGCGCCTCCGGCAACAGCGTGTGGTTGGTGTAGGAGAACACCGAATGGGTGATCCGCCACGCCTCTTCCCACGGCAGGCCGTTGAGATCGAGCAGAATGCGCATCATCTCGGCGACGGCGATGGCGGGATGGGTGTCGTTGAGCTGCACCGCGACGTGATCGCCCAACGTGCGCACGTCCTTGTAGTTGCGCACATGCCGGCGCACCAGATCGAGCAACGAGGCGGAGGCGAAGAAATATTCCTGCCGCAGCCGCAGTTCCTGGCCCGCCGGCGTCGCGTCCGAGGGGTAGAGCACCTTCGAGATCGCCTCGGCGCGCACGCTGTCGGACAGCGCGCCCAGGTAATCGCCGGCGTTGAAGGCGTCGAGTTTCAGCGGATCGGGCGCGCGCGCGTTCCACAGCCGCAGCGTATTGACGTGCCGGCCGCGCCAGCCGACGATCGGGGTGTCGAAGCCGATCGCCTCGACGCGCTCGCCGGGGTGCCAGACGTGGCGCACCGCGTCGCCCTCGCCCTGCACCGCCTCGACCCAGCCGCCGAAGCCGATGGAGTAATTGACCTCCGCCCGCTCGAACTCCCAGGGGTTGCCGTGGCTCAGCCAATCCTCCGGCGCCTCCTGCTGCCAGCCGTTGCGGATGATCTGGCGGAACAGGCCATTGTCGTAGCGGATGCCGTAGCCGTGCGCGGCGATCGACAGCGTCGCCATCGAATCCATGAAGCAGGCGGCGAGCCGGCCGAGGCCGCCGTTGCCGAGCGCGGCGTCCGATTCGATCCGGCGCAGCGAGGCGAAATCGACGCCCAGGCTCGCCATCGCCGCCGACATCGGCTCGACGACGCCCAGATTGGTCATCGCGTCGAACAACATGCGGCCGATGAGAAATTCGAGGCTGAGGTAATAGACGCGCTTGCGTTGATCGGTATAGGCGCGGTTGGTCGACTGGATCCAGCGGTCGACGACGATGTCGCGAGTCGCCGCCGCCACCGACAGAAACCAGTCGCGCTGGCTGGCCGCGAGCGGGTTCTTGCCCACCGTGTATTTCAGCTTGGCGAGCACCGCCTCCTTCAGCTCGTCGGCCGTGTAGGCGCGCACCTCGTCGTTGGCGGCTCGCTCCGGCGCCGGAGTGACCATATCCATAGAGTATCCCTCTTTCGCCCGCACCATCCCAGCAGGCCCTTACACAATGGGCGTTAAGGTCTCGTACCATCATTGTGACCGGCCGTGAAACCACCTAAAGCGTCGTCGGACGCCCATTTTTTGCCAGGAGTGGCGGGATGAAGATCGACGGCAAGCCCTATCGCACGATCTGGCGCGCCGGCCCGGCCGCGGTCGAGACCATCGACCAGACCCGGCTGCCGCACGAACTGGCCTTCAAGCGAATCGACACGCTCGCAGGCGCGGTCGCGGCGATCAAGACGATGGTCGTGCGCGGCGCGCCGCTGATCGGCGCCTCGGCCGCCTATGGCCTCGCCCTCGCGCTGACCAGGGCCGGCGACGACGCCGCGCTGGAGGACGCCTGCCGGACGCTGCTGGCGAGCCGCCCGACCGCCGTCAATCTCAAGCACGCGCTCGACGACGTGCGCCAGGTCGTGGCGCCGCTGCCGCCGGCGGCGCGCGGCGAGGCGGCGTTCCGCCGCGCCGACGAGATTTGCGAAGAGGACGTCAAGCTGAACCTCGCCATCGGCGAGGCCGGCTTCAAGCTGATCGAGGCGGCGCATAAGGCGAGCGGCCGCGCCGTCAATGTGCTGACCCATTGCAACGCCGGCTGGCTCGCCACCGTCGATTGGGGCACCGCCACCGCGCCGATCTATCTCGCGCATGATCGCGGGCTGCCGGTGCACGTCTATGTCGACGAGACGCGGCCGCGCAATCAGGGCGCGTCGCTGACGGCGTTCGAGCTTGGCCAGCACGGCGTGCCGTTCACGCTGATCGCCGACAACGCCGGCGGCCATCTGATGCAGCATGGGCGCGTCGATCTGTGCATCGTCGGGGCCGACCGGGTGACCGCGCGCGGCGACGCCGCCAACAAGATCGGCACCTATCTGAAGGCGCTGGCGGCGCGCGCCAACGGCGTGCCGTTCTATGTCGCCGCGCCGGGGACCACGATCGACTGGACGATCGACGACGGCGGGAAAATCGAGATCGAGGAGCGCGACGCACGCGAAGTCACCCATATCTGGGGCCGGCTGGCGGACGGGCGCGTGGCGCAGGTCGAACTGGCGCCGCCGGGCACGCGCGCCGCCAATCCCGCCTTCGACGTGACGCCGGCGGAACTGGTGAGCGGGATCATCACCGAGCGCGGGCTGGCGCGCGCCGACAAAGCCGCGCTGGCGGCGCTGTACGGCCGGGGTTGACGACAACGCGCGGCTGGCCTTTAGCTCGCGGCCGATCTTTTACGGGGGCGCGGTTGCGGGGCTGGCTGGGGATAGGGGCGGGGCTGGCGGCGGTCACGCTTGCAGGCTGCAACGCGCCGCAGGTCGCCAAGCGGCCGCCGCTGCCGGTGCGCGTCGTCACCGCCAAGGTCACCGATTACGCGCCGACGCTGTCGCTCACCGGCGAAATCGCCGCCCGCGTCAGCTCGGACCTGTCGTTCCGGGTCAGCGGGCGGGTGATCGAGCGCAAGGTCGACGTCGGCGCGCATGTGCAGGCGGGCGAAGCGCTGGCGCGAATCGATCCCGCCTCGGCGCAATCCGATCTCGACGCCGCCAACGCGGCGGTGGCGTCCGCCGAGGCGGTGCTCAAGCAGAATTCGGCCGCCTACGAGCGGCAGAAGCAATTGCTCGACGCCGGCTTCACCACCCGCTCGGGCTTCGATTCGGCGCAGCAGAACCTGCGCACCGCGCAAGGCGCGCTCGACGCGGCCAAGGCGCAGGCGGCGACGGCGGCCGACGCGCTCACTTACACCGTGCTGCGGGCGGAAAAGGCGGGGGTGGTCACGGCGCGGCAGATCGAGGTCGGGCAGATCGCGCTGGCCGCCCAGACCGCGTTCACCGTCGCGCAGGACGGGCCGCGCGACGCGGTGTTCAATGTGTTCGAATCGATCTTCTTCGCGCGGCCGGCGGGCGGCGGGGTGAAGCTGGCGCTGGTGTCGGACCCCAACGTGACCGCGATCGGCCATGTCCGCGAGGTGTCGCCGACCGTCAACCCGAAATCGGGCACGGTGACGGTGAAGGTCGGCGTCGAGGGTGATCCCGACAAGATGCCACTGGGCGCGCCGGTGATCGGCCGGGCGAACTTCGCGGCGCGCAAGGTGGTGGAATTGCCGTGGACGGCGGCCGCCTCCGACGCCGGCGCGCTGGCGGTCTGGGTGCTCGATCCCGCCAGCGGCGCCGTCGCGATGAAGCCGGTGACGGCGGAAGCGTTCGACAACGAGACGCTGATCCTGTCCGCCGGCCTGCAAGGCGGCGAGGAAGTGGTCACGGCGGGCGGAAAATTCCTCTATCCCGGCGAGATCGTCGCGCCGCAGGAGCGCCCGTGAAGCGCCTCGCCCTGCCCGCCTTGCTGGCGCTGACGGCTTGCGACAAGCCACCGCCCGCGCCGCCGCCGGTGCGGCCGGTGTTTTCGACGCTGGCCGCCGAGACGACGGTCGATCCGCTGCATCTGGCCGGCGTCGTCGCCGCGCGGCTGGAGACGCCGTTCTCGTTCCGCGTGCTCGGCCGGCTGACCGCGCGGCCGGTCAACATCGGCGATCTCGTCAAGAAGGATGAGACGCTGGCCGCGATCGACCCGCTGGCGCTGCAACTCGGCGTGCGCTCGGCCGAGGCGGATCTGGCCAGCGCCGAGGCGCAACTCGCCAACGCGCTCGGCGTCGCCGAACGGCAATCGACCTTGTTGAAGACCAATACGACGACGCAGGCGCAAGTCGACGCCGCCGAACAGGCGCGCGCTTCCGCGCTCGCCGGCGGCAACCGCGCCCGCGCCGCGCTCGCCAAGGCGAAGGAGGAACTGGGTTACTCCGTGCTGAAGGCCGATTTCGCCGGCGTCGTCACCAACACCGGGGCCGAGGTCGGCCAGACCGTGTCGCCCGGCCAGATGGTGGTCGAGATCGCCGACCCCGCCCTGCGCGACGCGGTGATCGACGCGCCCGATTCGGCCGCCGCGACGCTCGCCGTCGGCGACGCCTTCGAGGTCGCCGCCCAGCTCGACCCGAGCGTGCGCGTCAGCGGCAAGGTGCGCGAGATCGCGCCACAGGCGGATGCGGCGACGCGCACGCGGCGCGTCAGAATCGCGCTCGACAAGCCGCCCAACGCCTTCCGCCTCGGCTCGACCATCACCGCCTGGCCGGTCAACGCGCCGCACAAAGCCGTGCGCCTGCCGGCCTCCGCCATCCTGCTGAAGGACGGCAAGCCGTGGGTCTGGATCGTCGATGCGGCCACCGCGAAAGTGGCGCTGCGGCCGGTGACGCTGGCCGACGCGGGCGCCGACCCGGTCGAGGTGACGGGCGGGCTGGAGCCGGCGATGCGGGTGGTGACGGCGGGCGTGCACAGCCTGGTCGAAGGCCAGCAGGTGCGGATCGAACAGCGGGCGAACCCTTGAAGCCGTTCAATCTCTCCGACTGGGCGCTCGAACACCGCTCGCTCGTCTGGTATTTCATGATCGTGTTCGCGATCGCCGGCGTGTTCTCCTATCTCGGCCTCGGCCGCGAGGAGGACCCCAACTTCACGATCAAGACCATGATCATCCAGGCGCAATGGCCCGGCGCCAGCGCCGCCGAGGTCGCCAAACAGGTGACTGACCGGATCGAGAAGAAGCTGGAGGAACTGGAGTCGCTCGACTACTCCAAGAGCGTCACCACCGCCGGCAAGACCATCGTCTTCGTCAATCTGCTGCCGACCACCAAGGCCAAGGACGTGCCCTTCGCCTGGTTGAGGGTGCGCAACATGATCGGCGACATCCAGAGCACATTTCCCCAGGGGGTGATCGGGCCGTTCTTCAACGACCGCTTCGGCGACGTCTACGGCAACATCTTCGCCTTCACCGGCGACGGGCTGACCGAGCGGCAATTGCGTGATCAGGTCGAGTTCGCGCGCTCGAAAGCGTTGACGGTGCCCAATATCGGGCAGGTGCAGATTCTCGGCGCGCGCGACGAGGCGATCTATCTCGATTTCTCCACCCGCAAGATCGCGGCGCTCGGCCTCGACGGGCAGGCGATCGGCGCCTCGTTGCGGGCGCAGAACGCGATCACCCCGTCCGGCACGATCGAGGCCGGGCCGGAGCGCATTTCGGTGCGGGTCGATGGCCAGTTCACCTCGGAGAAAAGCCTCGCCGCCATCAACCTGCGCGTCAACGACCGCTTCTTTCCGCTGACCGACGTCGCCACCATCCGGCGCGGCCTTGTCGATCCGCCCGATTCGCTGTTCCGCTTCAACGGCAAGCCCGGCATTGCGCTGGCGATCGGCATGAAGGCCGGCTCCAACCTGCTCGATTTCGGCAAGGCGCTGGAAAAGAAGATGGGCGAGATCGTCGCCGATCTGCCGGTCGGCGTGAATGTCGAGCGCGTGTCGGATCAGCCGGCGGTGGTGGAGAAGGCGGTGTCCGGCTTCACCCAGGCTTTGTTCGAGGCGATCGCCATCGTGCTCGGCATCAGCTTCATCAGCCTCGGCCTGCGCGCCGGGCTGGTGGTCGCCATCGCCATTCCGCTGGTGCTGGCGATCACCTTCCTGGTGATGTCGATCTGGGGCATCTCGTTGCAGCGCATTTCGCTCGGCGCGCTCATCATCGCGCTCGGCCTGCTGGTCGACGACGCGATGATCGCGGTCGAGATGATGGTGGCGCGGCTGGAGGTCGGCGACACGCTGCGGCAGGCCGCCACCCATGTCTATGTCTCGACCGCCTTCCCGATGCTGACCGGCACGCTGGTGACGGTCGCCGGCTTCATCCCGATCGGCCTCAATTCGAGCGCGGCGGGCGAATTCACCTTCACGCTGTTCGTCGTCATCGCGGTGTCGCTGTTGACCTCGTGGATCGTCGCGGTGCTGTTCACGCCGCTGCTCGGCGTCACCCTGCTGCCGGCGCAATGGAAAGCGCATGGCGAGCGCAAGGGCCTGTTCGCGCGCGCGTTCCACCATGCGCTGCTCGCCGCGACGCGGTGGCGATGGGCGACCATCGCGCTGACGCTGATCGCCTTCGGCGGCTCGATCTACGGCATGAAATTCGTCGAGCAGCAGTTCTTCCCCTCCTCCGACCGGCCCGAACTGATCGTCGACTGGAACCTGCCGCAAAACGCCTCGATCCACGAGACCGACGCCGAGATGGCGCGGTTCGAAAAGGACATGCTGCAAGGCGACGCCGACATCGACCATTGGTCGACCTATGTCGGCCAGGGCGCGCCGCGCTTCGTGCTGTCGTTCGACGTGCAGATCGGCGACGCCGGCTACGGCCAGATCGTCATCCTGACCAAGGGCCTGGAAGTGCGCGACCGCCTGCGCGTCAAATTGCAGGACTATCTGACGCGCACCTTTCCCGGCACGGACGCTTATGTGAAGCTGCTCGACATCGGCCCGCCGGTCGGGCGGCCGGTGCAATATCGCGTCAGCGGCCCCGACGTGCAGCAGGTGCGCGGTTTGGCGCAGAAGGTCGCGGCGGCGATGGCTTCGAGCGACAATCTGGCCGAGCCGGTCTATGATTGGATGGAGCCGGCGCGGGCGCTGAAGGTCGAGGTGTTGCAGGACAAGGCGCGCCAGCTCGGCGTGTCGTCGCAGGACATCGCGACCGCGCTCAACAATGTCGTCAGCGGCGCCGCCGTCACGCAAATCCGCGACGACATCTATCTCATCAACGTGATCGCGCGCGCCGAAGCGGCCGAGCGCGGCGCGATCTCGACCCTGCGCGGCCTGCAACTCACCGGCGCCGGCGGCCAGTCGGTGCCGCTCGCCGCGGTGGCGAAATTCGGCTATGGGCTGGAGCAGCCCAAAATCTGGCGCCGCTCGCGCCAGCCCACCGTCACCGTGCAGGCGGCGGTGCGCGGCCCCGTCCAGCCGGCCACCGTCGTCAATCAACTGGCGGCGAAGATGCAAGCGCTCAACGCCGCGCTGCCGATCGGCTATTCCATCGTCGCCGGCGGCGCGGTCGAGGAGAGCGGCAAGGCGCAGGGGCCGATCGCGGCGGTGGCGCCGCTGATGCTGTTCATCATGGCGACGATCCTGATGATCCAGTTGCAGAGCTTCCAGCGGCTGTTCCTGGTGTTCGCGGTGGCGCCGCTGGCGCTGATCGGCGTCGTCGCCGCTTTGCTGCCCGCGCACGCCCCGCTCGGCTTCGTCGCCATTCTCGGCGTGCTGGCCTTGATCGGGATTCTCATCCGCAATTCGGTGATCCTCATCATCCAGATCGAGGACCTCCTCAAAGAGGGACGCCCCGCCTGGGACGCGGTGATCGAGGCGACCGAACACCGGATGCGGCCGATCCTGCTCACCGCCGCCGCCGCGACGCTGGCGCTGATCCCGATTTCGCGCGAGATTTTCTGGGGGCCGATGGCTTACGCCATGATGGGCGGCATCGTCGTCGGCACGGTGCTGACGCTGCTGTTCCTGCCCGCGCTCTACGTCGCCTGGTTCCGCGTCAAGGAGACGTGAGGCGTCGCCGCCGGAACGATCCCGGCGCCTACGCGTTGGCGTTTTGTGGATTTTCGCGAAGGCGTCATGCATGGACGGCGATTTCAACATCGGCCTGAGCGCGACCTATCGCCTTCAGTTGCACCGCGATTTCAACTTCCGCGACGCCGCCGCGCGCGCCGGATATCTCAGCGCGCTCGGCGTCTCGCATCTCTATCTGTCGCCGATCACGCAGGCGACGCCCGGCTCGATGCACGGCTACGACGTCACCGATTTTGACCGCGTCAATCCCGAGCTCGGCGGCGAGGACGGATTCCGCGCCATGGTTGCGGCGCTGCGCGCGGCGGGCCTTGGCGTCATCCTCGACATCGTCCCCAACCATATGGCGGTCGGCGGGCGCGACAATCGCTATTGGCTCGATCTGCTGCAAAAGGGCCGCCACAGCGAATTCGCCGATTTCTTCGATCTCGATTTCGACGCGCCCGGCATGAACGGCAAACTGCTCGTGCCGCTGCTCGGCGCTTCCTATCGCGACACGCTGGCGCGCGGCGAACTGGCGTTGCGGCGACGCGACGACGCCGACGAGTTCGCGATACTTTATCACGAACATTGCTTTCCGCTGCGCGAGGTCGACCAACCGGCGATCCGGGCGGACGGCGTCGAAGCCGCCAGCGAGCCGGGGCGGCTGCATGCGTTGCTCGAAGCCCAGCATTACCGGCTCGCCGACTGGCGCACCGCCAACGATCTCATCAACTATCGCCGCTTCTTCGAGATCACGACGCTGGCCGGCGTGCGGATCGAGCGGCCGGCGGCGTTCGAGCGGGCGCATCGGCTGCCGCTGCAACTCTACGCCGACGGGTTGATCGACGGCGTGCGCGTCGATCACGTCGATGGCCTCACCGATCCCGCCGGCTATTGCGCGACGCTGCGGGCGGCGCTGGAGGCGCGCCGCAACGGCCGCCCGCCGCCCTATCTCGTGGTGGAGAAAATCCTCGCCGGCGACGAAACGCTGCCGCGCTGGCGTATCGACGGCACGTCCGGCTATGATTTCATGAACGAAGTCTCGGCGCTGCAACATTCGCCCGCCGCCGCGCCGGCGCTGACCCAACATTGGCGCGACCTCTCCGGCCGCCCCGCCGATTTCGAGCGCGAGGAGCAGATCGCGCGCAACGAGTTGCTGGAGCGCAATTTCGCCGGGCAACTGGAATCGGTGGTCGAACTCGTCCATCGGCGCGCGTTGGAGCTGTCGGGCGATCGCGACGTGACGCGCGGCGCGATGCGACGCTCGGTGATGGCCGTGATCCGCCACCTGCGCGTCTATCGCGCCTACGCCTTGGGCGGCGCCGCCAACCCCGGCGCCGGCGAAGCGCTGGAGCGCGCGTTCGCGGCGGCGCTGCGCGAACCGAGCCACGACGAAAGGGAAATCGCGCTGTTGCGCGCGGCGATGAACGCCAAGGACGATGACCCCACCGGCGCCGAGGCGATCCGCCGCTTCAACCAACTGACGGCGCCGGTCGCCGCGAAGGCGGTGGAGGATACCGCGTTCTATCGCTACGGCCGGTTGCTGTCGCGCAACGACGTCGGCTTCGACGCCGGGCGTTTGGGGATGGAGATCGCGGAGTTTCATCAACGCATGATCGCGCGCGCGCGCGACTGGCCGCATTCGTTGCTGACGACGGCGACGCATGACCACAAGCGCGGCGAGGACGTGCGCGCCCGGCTCGCCGTGCTGAGCGACATCCCCGATATCTGGATCGGCAAATGCGGCGAATGGTCGGCGATGAACGCGGCCCTGCGGGGCGACGATTACGCGGCGGCCGATGAGCACATGCTGTTGCAGACGATCGTCGGCGCGTGGCCGGCGGGGTTGAGCGCGCGCGACGCGCCGAGGCTCGGCGCCTTCGCGGCGCGGCTCACGCAATGGCAGACCAAAGCGCTGCGCGAGGCGAAGTTGCGTTCGAGCTGGCTCACCCCCGATCCCGCCTGCGAGCGGCGGGCGGCGGATTTCGTCGCGGCGCTGCTCGATCCCGCGCTCAGCGCGAAATTTCTGGACAGCGTCGCCCGCTTCGTCGCCGACATTTCCGCCGCGAGCCTCTGCAATTCCCTCGCGCAGACGGCGCTGCGCTGCCTCGCGCCCGGCGTGCCCGATCTCTATCAGGGTTGCGAATTGTGGGATTACTCGCTGGTTGATCCCGACAATCGCCGGCCGGTGGACTACGACCAACGCGAAAACCTGCTGGCGCGCGATTCGCATGACGAGGCCAGCGGCGGCGTCAAACAGGCGTTGATCCGGCGCCTGCTCGCAGCGCGGCGCGCGGCGCCAGAACTGTTTGCGTTCGGCGATTATGCGCCGATCGAGGTCGAGAGGCGCGAGGGGGTCGAGACGCTGGCCTTCGCGCGCCGCCACGAGGGTCAGACGCTCGTGGCGGCCGTCGTGTTGCGGGCGGGCGCGAAATTATACGGCGCGGGGCGCCGGCCGGGCCCGATCGTCGGCGACGCGAGGCTGCCGTTCGACCTGACAGGCTTTCGCAGCGTCTGGGGCGGCGCGGGTCCCCGGCTCGCCGAGGCGCTGGTCGACGGCGTCGCGGTCTGGTTGAAGACCTAGTAGCCGCCGAGCGTCAGGCCCGACAGCAAGGCCGGGCTGATCAGCGGCGTGTAAGATGATTGCTGCGCGAGCAATTGCGAATTGGCGCTGACGATGCCGGACATGACCGTGCTGGCCGCCGAGACGGTCGTGGGCGTGTTGCCGTCGGTGGGCGTCAGCGAACTCGTCGCGCCCGAGCTTGGCCCGTATTTGCCGTCGTAGGCGGCGGTGAAGCGTTCGACGAGACGGGCGAGCTTGACGGGATCTTTCAGATCGGAGAGCGGCATCAGCTTTTGGATCTGCGTCGCCTGTTTGTCGATCTCGCTGGCGTTCGCGGTCGGAGGCAGGTTGAAGATGGTTTGCGCGACCTGCAACAGGTTGTTATCGGCCAGAACGCTGTAGCCGGTGCTGATCGTCGGCGCGACGCGTTTGAAATACAGCGCCAGTTGGACGCCGGGATTGCTGGAGCCCTGATCGGATTCGAGCTGCTGTTCGGTATAGTCGCTGACCGCGGTGGCGACCGAGGCGGACGAGGTCGGCGCGGCCGCGCCGGCGGCGGAGAAGTTGAACGCCTTGGCGAAAGCCTTCCACGCGACATTGGGCAGCGTGTTGGCGAGCGCGGCGGGGCTCGACGTGCCCTCCTGCAACACTTTCCTGATCAGCGCCTTGTTGTTGACCTGATCGCCGAGGCCGAAGGCGCTCAAGGCGTAGGACAGCAGGCGGTAGTTGCCGAGCAGATCGTCGACCGATTTCACCTTGCCGATATTGGCCTGATAATAGGCGGTCGCCGTCTTCACCGACGTCTGGTCCGCTTCGTATTTCTGAAAGCGGGCGAGATTGTTGGCGACGCTGAGATAATCGCTGGTCGTGCTCATAACCGCTCCGCAACGGGTGAACCGGACGTTGGCCGCCCCGGCGTTTCCCTCCATCGTCTCATGACAGGCTTGCGCGAGGCCGTCGGCCAAGCGTCAGATGCGGGTGAGGAACTTCACGCCGACCTGATTGGAGCCGCGCCAGACCACCTCGGCCGCGCCGACGATGCGCGACGAATCGATCTGCAACTGAAACATGTCCGGCAGCTCAAAGCCGACCGGCGCGGCGATGCGCGCGCCCGCGTCGGTGATGTCGAGGATCTTGCAATCAATCACCGGCAGGATTCCGCCGGGATCGGCCCAGGCCAGCGTGTTGGCGGCGCGGCGCTTTCTCGTCCTTCGCTCCGGACTGTTCGCCTGATTGAACTGCGCTGCCAAAATACGCCTCCGCCAAGACACGTCGCTTGTCTCCGGCGAGGTTTGCGCAATAAAGATGAATAAAGTTTCGCCGAACTCACGCAAAAAGGCGTTACTTCGGTTATTGGCCCATTAAGGCTTGCACATGCGCGGCCGCCGAGCGCGCCAGCCCCTGCAAATCGTAGCCGCCCTCCAGCAGCGACACCACCTTGCCGCCGCAGCGGTTCGCGGCGATTTTCATCAGCGCCCGCGTCGCCCAGCCGTAATCCTCTTCCCTCAGTTGGAGATTGCCGAGCGGATCGCGGTAATGCGCGTCGAACCCGGCGGAGATGATGATGAGGTCGGGCGCGAACTCCCTTACGCGCGGCAGGATCGCTGCCTCCATCGCCTCGCGGAAAACATCGCCGCCGTCGCCCGCCGACAGCGGCGCATTGACGATCTGATCATGCTCGCCGCGCTCGTCGCGCGCGCCGGTGCCGGGATAGAGCGGCATTTCGTGGGTGGAGGCGTAGAGCACGCTGGCGTCGTCCCAGAAGATGTGCTGCGTGCCGTTGCCGTGGTGGACGTCGAAATCGACGATGGCGATCCGCTCGGCGCCGTGCGCGGCCTGCGCGTGGCGGGCGGCGATGGCGGCGTTGTTGAAGAAGCAGAACCCCATCGCGGTGGCGAGTTCGGCGTGGTGGCCGGGCGGGCGGGTCGCCACGAAGGCGTTGGCCGCCTTGCCGGTCATCACCTCGTCGACGGCGTAGGCCGCGCCGCCGGCGGCGCGCAGCGCGGCCTCGTAGCTGCCGGCCGACATCACCGTGTCGGCGTCGAGCCGCACCCGCCCGTGCGACGGCGCCGCGCGCTCGATCGCCTGCACGTATTCGAGCGGATGCACGCGCGTCAGCAGCGCCTGCGTCGCGCGCGGCGCGGCCTCGCGCGCGAGCAGTTGGAACGCCTCGGCCTCCAGCGCCTGTTCGACCGCGCGCACCCGCTCTGGGCGCTCGGGATGGCCCTCGCCCATGTTGTGATCGAGGCAGGCGGAGTGGGAGACGAGAAGCGTGGTCATGCGTTCCTCCCAGAATCGTTCGCGTTGATGCAAGCATCGCGCCGCCGCGTGGCTTTGTCTATCCCGCGCTATTTCTCCGCCTCGGCGATTGGCTCGGCGGCGCAGGTCATCGCGCCCGCCTGCTCGGCCGCCTGGGCGAGCAGGTCGAGGCCGCCGCTCAGCGCCCGCGCCATCACAAATCCCTTCAGCGTCGGCGAGACGATGCGCAAATCGTCGCTCGGATTGTCCTCGTCATCGTGCGCGACCAGGGCGCGCAGCTGCTCCGCCGTGACGATCAGCGCCTCCATCCGCCCCTTGTTGGCGGCCCGATCGGTGAGCGCGTAGAAGGCGACGCCGCGCCGCGAATGGAACGACAGCGAGGCGAACACCGCCCGGCCGAGCGGCGCGCTCGCCCGCACCGGGCCGGCGCTGAGATCGTAGACGCAGACGGAGGCGGCGACCGCGGGGTCGGCATAGGGAAAGTCGCGCGCTTGCGGGCCGGGGGCCGGCAAGGCGACGGTCTTGAACGGCGGCCCCAAAGCTTCGACGCGGGCGAAAGCGTCGCGCGCGGCGAATGAGGGCACCAGCAGCAGCGCGACGAGATGGGTGAGCGCGGCGACGACGCCGATGAGGGCGGCGTAGTAAAGCAGGCGCGCGGGCGAGGGGAGTTTCATCCGCAACGCTCCCGGATGACGCGCGGGGCGGAGGTCTGCTCGACGCCGACGGCGGCGTCGCTGAGGGCGGGATCGTACAGCCGCAAGGCCAGCCCGAAGCGCGCGCCGGCGCCCACCGGCAGCCAGTTGCCGGCATGGACGGAGGCCGACACCCAGATCCAGTACGCGCCGTCGGGCTCGCGCAGGATTTCGTTGGAGCGCAGCACATAGCGTTCGGCGGCGTTTTCGATCGGGAAACCCGCGCCGTCGATCGGCTCCAGCGTCCAGTAGCGCGACGGCGGCGCGTGCGAGCCGACCTTATAGACGCAGCGCGGATCGAGCGCGCGCCCCTCGCTGTCCTGCCGCGTGGTCAGCCGCAGGCCCTCGCCGAGCGCCAGCGGGATTTCGCCGTCGCGCTCCAGCCGCGCGCGCGTGTAGGGATCGGCGTCGGCCGCGCCGGCGCGCGCCTCGACGGTCCAGCCGCCGAGCCGGTCGACGGCGATCGGCAATCGCCCGGTCAGGGCGGCGCGCGTCGTCCACAGGCCGAGCGCAAGGCCGGCGGCGGCGACCAGAACGGCGACGGCGAGCGTCTTCACGCGCGGACCGACCGTGCGAGTTTCGGCGCGGCGGCGCTCATGGCGACAGCACGTGGCTGGCGGCGGCGGCTTTGGCGACGCCGGGCACGGCGGGCGTCGCTTCCGCGCGCTTTTGCGCCGCATGGACGAAATCGGCGATCTCCAGCAACGCGCGGCTGGTCTGCGGCGCGAGGCTGGCGGCGCGGGGCGGCGCTTCCGTCTCCGTGACGGCGCCCTTGGCGGCGCTGGCGGCGACGGCGGCGGAGGGCGCTACGACGCCGAACGGCGGCTTGGGATCGAGATTGCGGTGGGCGTAGGCCATGATGTCGTGCCAACTCTGCGCCGGCAAAGTGCCGCCGGTCATCTCGCCCATCGGCGAGCCGTCGTCGTTGCCGAACCAGACGCTGCCGACGAGATTGCCGGTGAAAGCGTTGAACCAGGCGTTGGTGGATCTGTTGGTCGTGCCGGTCTTGCCGGCGATCACCAGCCCGGGAATTTGCGCGGCGCGCCCGGTGCCCTCGGTGACCACATGGGTCATGATGTTGTTCATCTCGGCGATCTTGTCGGCGGGCACGATCTGATCGGGCTTCACGCCGTCGCGGTGGAACTCGTAGATCAGCTCGCCCTGCGCGTTGCGGATTTCCGTCGCGGCGTGCGGCGCGGTGCGCTTGCCGCCGTTGGCGAGCGTCGCGTTGACGCCGACCATGTCGATCATCTTCACCTCGTCGGCGCCGATCGGCAGCGACACCGTGTCGGGAAACGGCGTCGTCAGGCCCAGAAGCTTGGCGAGATCGACGATTTTGGCGCGGCCGAGCGCCGCCATTTTCGCCATGTGATAGGATTTGCCGGGCGGCCAATAGGCCTCGCCGATCTTCAGCGACAGCCAGATCGCGGCGGTGTTGTAGGATAGCGCCAGCGCCCGGTACATCGCCATCCGCCCGCCGCTCTCGCCCTCGAAATTATGCACGCAATAGTCGCCGATGCAGATGCCGGAGGCGTCCACCGGCGTATTGGCGTGAAATTTCCCCGTCAGCAGCGCGGTGAGATAGACGATCACCTTGAACGAGGAGCCGGGCTGGCGCAGCGCGTCGGTGGCGCGGTTGAACTGGCTGACGCCGTAATCGCGGCCGCCGACCATGGCGCGCACGAGCCCGTCGGTGTCGGCGATCACGGCGGCGGCCTGATGGGCGTGATAGGCCGGCGCGTCGACGCGCAGCTTCTCCTCCAATACGTCCTCGGCCTTCTGCTCGATGCCGGAATCGAAGCCGGTGCGCACGGTCAGCACGCGGTCGGCGCCGAGCTTGCCGGCGGCGGCGAGCGTCTTGATCTCGTTGAAGGCGAAATCGAGATACCAGTCGGGGCTGGTCTCCTCGTCGTGATCGACGGGGGTGGCCGGGTTGCGGCGGGCGGAATAGACCTGCGCGTCCGACATGAAGCCGGCGTCGACGAGGTTGCTCAACACGTCGTTGGCGCGGGCGCGGGCGGCCGGCAGGTTGACGTTGGGCGAGAATTTGGTCGGCGCCTTGAACAGCCCCGCCAGCATCGCCGCTTCCGCCAGCGTGATGTCGCGCGCCGATTTGCCGAAATAGTGCCGCGCGGCCGCCTCCACCCCGAACGTGCCGCCGCCCATATAGGCGCGGTCGAGATAGAGGCCGAGGATCTGCTTCTTGCTCAGCCGCTGCTCCAGCCACAAAGCCAGAAACGCCTCGGTGATTTTTCGCGAGATCGAGCGCTCGTTGGAAAGGAACACGTTCTTGGCGAGCTGCTGGGTGATCGAGGAGCCGCCCTGCACCACGCCGCCGGCGTGGGCGTTGACGGTGAGCGCGCGCACGGTGCCGATCACGTCGATGCCGAAATGGTGGAAGAAACGCCGGTCTTCGGTCGCCAGCACCGCCTTGATGAACGGCTCCGGCAATTCGTCGAACGGCACGCTTTCGTCGTGCTTGACGCCGCGGCGTCCGATCTCCGCGCCGTAACGGTCCTGGAAGGTGACGGCGAAATCGGTGCGCTTGAGCCAGTCCTCGTCGGCGGTGGCGCGGAACGCCGGCTGCGCCAGCGTCAGGGCGACGACGAGCCCGACCAGCCCAACAGTGGCGCCCTCGCAGGCGAGATCGAGGCCGATCTTGGGCAGGCCATGCAGATTGAGCCGCTCGGACCCGGCCGCGATCGCCGCCAGCGCCGCCCGCGCGCGCCGGCCCGCGTCGTACATCGAGGAATCGATGAACGAATCGACGGCGAGCAGGCCACGCCGAAGGGCGCGGCGCAGGCGGGAGTTTCTGTCCAGAACTGACAAGCGCGGCTCGTGAATATATCCACCCTGGACTTTAACACGATTTTGCGGCCGTCGCGCCGCCCCCTGGTCGCGCGTCTTGCCGGCGCGACGTCGTTCGGCGATAAGCCACCCGCCTATCGAGGCGTATGCGTCGCGCCGCCACGAGGCCGCGCGCCAACGGAGCGTGCCATGTCCGCCGGCGAAATTGCGCAAAAGACCACGTTCGTGGCCCAATGCAGCGTCTGCGACCAAACGCATACGTTCGAGGCCGACGATGACTATTGGCAATGCCGTGGCGGTCTCATAACCCAGACCTGTCCCCACCGCCGCTGCATTCCGCGCCATCGCGCGCTCGCCAACGTCCTTTTCCAGCTCTATCCGCGCGAGCGCGTGCCCGAGCTCGCCATCCACGAATCCTCGCCTGGTCCGGTCGGGGTCAGCCATTGGCTGAAGGCGAATTGCCCCCATTACGTCGGCAGCGGCTATTTCCCCGATCGTCCGTTCGGCGAGAAAGTCGGCGATCTGCGCAACGAAAATCTGGAAGCGCAGACCTTCCCCGACGAAGCGTTCGACGTCGTGCTCCACATGGACGTGATGGAGCATGTGTTTCAGCCGTTTCAGGCGCTGCGCGAGATTCGCCGGACCTTGCGAAGCGGCGGCGTGTGCCTGTTCACCGCCCCCACCTATCCCGATCGAATCAAGAGCGAGCAGGTCGCCTTCCTGGAAAAAGGCGGCGTCCGCATCGTCGGCGAACCGGAATACCACGGCAATCCGCAGGACAAGAAAGGCTCCCTCGTCACCTGGCGCTACGGCTATGACCTGCCCTTGCGCATCTCACGAGAGACGGGCTTCGACGTCGAGGTCCGCCGCTGGTATGCGCCGCGGCTGGCGATCATGGGGCCGATGACCGAGGTCTACATCCTCTCGAAGTGACCGCTCTTCCCTAGATCGGCCGGATCGCGGGCGGCGCATTGCGCCGCCCGCCCCCGCCGCGCTACATCGGGCCATGCTTCCCGCCGATCGTCTCGTCCTCGCGCTCGCCCAGATCTCGCCCGTCGTCGGCGACATCGACGGCAATCTCGCCCGCTTGCGCGCGGCGCGCGCGCAGGCCGCCGGCGCCGATCTGATGCTGGCGCCCGAATTGTTCCTGTCGGGCTATCCGCCCGAGGATCTGGTGCTGAAGCCGGCGTTCCAGGAGGCCTGCCGCACGGCGTGCGAGGCCTTAGCGCGCGACACCGCCGACGGCGGCCCGGCGGTGCTGGTCGGCCTGCCCTGGGTGGAGAACGGCGCGCTTTACAACGCCGTCGCGCTGTTGAGCGGCGGGCGGATCGAGGCGGTGCGGTTCAAGGTCGATCTGCCCAATTACGGCGTGTTCGACGAAAAGCGCGTGTTCCGCCCCGGCCCCGATCCCGGCCCGATCACCTTCAAAGGCGTGCGGATCGGCGTGCCGATCTGCGAGGACATCTGGCTGGAAGAGTCCGAGGATTACGAGAACGTGGTCGAGACGCTGGCTGAGACTGGCGC
>JAGWRL010000192.1 GCA_028876585.1 Pseudomonadota bacterium
ATCACGGCGCAGAGCGCGCCGCGCTTGTCGGCGTATTTGAGCTGCGCGTTCATCTTGCCATCGCCGAGGTAAATCTCGGCGGGTATTTTCGCCGCGCGCAGCGCCGCGACGAGGCGCTGATAATCGCCCATGCGGTCTTTATCCATCGCCAGCACGACGACGGGACCGGGCGTCGCCGCTTGCGCGACGATAGGCGAGTCGATCGCCCGCAAGGCCGCCAGCAGGCGCGACACGCCGATGGAGAAGCCGGTCGCCGGCACAGGCTCGGGCCGGAAGCGGGCGACGAGGCCATCGTAGCGCCCGCCGCCGCCGACCGAGCCGAAGCGGACGGGTCGGCCCGCCTCGTCCTTAACTTCGAAGGTGAGTTCGGCCTCGAACACGGGGCCGGTGTAATATTCGAGACCGCGGACGACCGAGGGGTCGATGCGCACCCGGCCGTCGTCGTAACCGGCCGTCTTTAGCAAATCCCAAATCTGCTGAAGTTCACTCGCGCCTTCGAGTCCGCGTGAGGAACCAATTAGATTGTGAAGAAGGCCTCCGAAAATGCCCTTGGCTCGAATATCCTCCACCTTCCGCAAGTCGATATTACCGCTCGCGACTCCCGAGGCAAACACCGGGTCGTCATTGCGGGCGTCTTCCGCAAAGCCCTCAATCTTAAATAGGACCATAATCTTGCTAATCTGACGATCGTCGAGCCCCGCCCCCCGCGTAAAATCCCCGCTCTCGTCCTTGCGCCCCGCCCCGAGCAGCGCCCGCACTCCCTCCGGCCCGAGCCGGTCGAGCTTGTCGATAGCCCTCAAAACGGTGAGCCGACGGCCAAAATTCTCCGCCCCGCCCAGCCCGATCGCCTCCATCACCCCGTCGAGCACTTTGCGGTTATTCACCTTCACCACGTAATCGCCGCGACGAACCCCCAGCGCCTCCAGCGCATCCGCCGCCATCATGCACATCTCCGCGTCGGCCGCCGGCGAGCTCGACCCCACCGTATCCGCGTCGAACTGCATGAACTGGCGGAACCGCCCCGGCCCCGGCTTTTCGTTGCGGAACACCCAGCCCGAGCGGTAGCTGCGATAGGGCTTTGGCAACCGCTCGAAATGCTCGGCGACATAGCGCGCCAAAGGCGCGGTCAGGTCGTAGCGCAGCGACAGCCATTGCTCGTCCTCGTCCAGGAACGAGAACACGCCCTCGTTCGGCCGATCCAGATCAGGCAGGAACTTGCCGAGCGCGTGGGTGTATTCGATGAACGGCGTCTCCACCGCCTCGAAGCCGTACAGAGCATAGACCTCGCGGATTTTCGCGATCATCGCGTCGGCGGCGGCGATGTCGGCCGCCGCACGATCCATCAGGCCGCGCGGGCGGACGGCTTCGACCTTCGAACTGTCGCTCATAGAAAACCCTGTTCAGATCAGCCCGGCGCCGATGTTGATCGTCAGCGCCAGGATGATGGTGTTGAAGAAGAAGGCGATGACGCCCTGGATGAGGCAGACCACGCGGGCGCCGCGCGACGTCGCGTTGACGTCGGCGGTGGCGCAGGCGCAGCCGATCGTGAACGCCTCATAGCAGAATTCGCCCCAGCCCGGCGCCTTGCAACCGGGAAAATGCAGGCCGCCGCGCACGCCGTCGTCGTCGCTGCCGTCGGAGAAATAGAAGTCGGCGGCGTAATGCAGCGCGAACATCAGATGCGTGAACGCCCAGGTGCTCAGAATCGTCGCGCCGACCAGCCCCAGATGCAGCGCCTTGTTGGCGCCATGCATGTCCTTCACCGGCCCCAGCTCCAGCACGATCGCCGCCAGGCCGGCTGTCGCCGCCAGCACCGCGATGGCGAGCAGCGCCGCCGGCTTCTCATCCTCCTGCACGGCGTGGTTGCGGATGTCGTCGCCAGTCGAGGTCAGCATCATATGCGAGACCAGCGCGATGAAGAACCACGCGCCCGCGTTCCAGCCGATCAGCCCGCGCGTCGCCTCGCGCATGTAGGCGGGGCTCATGAGATAGGCGAGAATTCCGACCGCGAGCGCGATCAGCAGGCGCGGCCTTCGGCGGAAGGTGTTGAGATAGGCGCCGCCGCGCTCCGTCATCGCACCCATCTTATCCCAGCCCCCGGACCGCCCCGCCCTTGCCAAAGCCGGCCGCCAGGGTCAAGCCGGGCCGCGATTGACAGCGCCGCCGTTTTGCCCGACGCCTTGCGGCCATGGCGAGCGACGGCGACGACGACGAGGCGCTCAAGGCGCGACTTTCCCGCCTGGCGGGCGAACTGAAATCCGCCCGGCCGAAGCCGCCGGCGTCGGCCCCGCTGTCGCCGTCGGACCGTTCGGCCGCCTCGGCCTGGTCGCTGGGGATGAAGGCGGGCAGCGAATTCGTCGCCGCGGTCGTGGTCGGGGGGGCGATCGGCTGGGGGCTGGACTGGCTGCTGCACACCAAACCAGGCTTCACCATCCTGTTTTTCCTGCTCGGCGTCGCGGCGGGCACCTGGAACGTGATCCGCGCCACTTCGCCTAAAGGCGGCGCATAAGTGGCGCAATTCGGGCTTGCCGGCCGCGAGGGGCTTGGATAAAGACGTGCCGCGCGTCGCCGGTGTTAACGGCGGCGCGGACGAGAGGGGCATAGGCGCGTGGCGGAAGCGGGACCGGCGATCAATCCGATCGAACAATTCGAGCTGAGCCGGTACCTGCGTATCGTCGTTGGCCATTCCGACGTGTCGATCACGACCTCGACCATTTTCATGGTCCTCGTCGGCGCGGCGACGCTGTGGCTGATGTCGCTGACCGCCAAGGGCACGGTCGGCGTGCCGGGCCGGCTGCAATCCCTGGGCGAGATGGCCTACGAATTCGTCGAAGGCATGGTGCGCTCGGCGGCGGGCGATGAAGCGATGAAGTTCTTCCCGCTCGTGTTCACCATCTTCATGTTCATCACGCTGGCCAATCTGATCGGCTTCGTTCCCTATTCCTTCACCGTCACCAGCCACATCATCATCACCGTGATGCTGGCGCTGGTGGTGTTCTTCACCGTCGTGATCTATGGCATCGCCAAGCACGGGCTGCATTTCTTCAAGCTGTTCGTGCCCTCGGGCGTGCCGGGCTACATCCTGCCGCTGGTGGTGGCGATCGAGGTGATTTCGTTCCTGTCGCGGCCTTTGAGCCATTCGGTGCGTCTGTTCGCCAACATGCTGGCCGGCCACATCACGCTCAACGTGTTCGGCGGCTTCGTCGTCATGCTGCTGGGCGCCAGCGCCGCGGTCAAAGTGGTCGCGATCCTGCCGTTCGCCATGACGATCGGCCTCGACGCCCTCGAATTGCTCGTCGCCTTCTTGCAAGCCTACGTGTTCGCCATGTTGACCTGCATGTATCTCAACGACGCGCTTCACCCCGGCCATTGATCGGCCGATCCTTCCCCCACGACGCATAAAAACATTCAGGAGCTTTCTGTATGGACCCGCATGCTATCGAGCAGGCCGCCAAGTTCATCGGCGCTGGCCTCGCCGCGATTGGAACCGGCGCCGCCGGCATCGGCGTCGGCACGCTGTTCGGCCAGTTCCTGAACGGCGCGCTGCGCAACCCCTCGGCCGTCGAAGGCCAGTTCGGCCGCCTGATTTTCGGCTTCGCGGTGACCGAAGCGCTCGGCATTTTCGCGCTGCTGATCGCCTTCCTGCTGCTGTTCGCCGTCTAAGACGCCGCGACTGCGCTTTGTCGGGAGCGGCGCGTCGGCGCCGCTCTTCGTTTAAACCCTCGTATCGAGGCGCCCCATGGCTGCATCTGCGGAAGCAACGACCCACGCCGAGGTCGGCCAGGAGGCCGGCCATGCGAACTTTCCCCCGTTCGACACCAGCACCTTTCCCTCGCAGATCCTCTGGTTCGCGCTGGTGTTCGGGGCGATGTATTTCTACCTGTCGCGCCACTTCCTGCCCGCCGTCGGCGGCGTGATCGAGGCGCGCCGCGCCCGTATCGCCAAGGACATCGACGAGGCGACGGCGATGCAGACCAAGGCCGACGAGGCCGCCGCCGCGCATGAGAAATCGCTGGCGCAAGCCCGTCTCAACGCGCAGGCGACCGCTCAGGCCGCCCGCGACAAGATCGCCGCCGAGACCGACGCCAAGCGCAAGGCGCTGGAAGACCAACTTGCGGGGAAAATGGCGGAGGCGGAGGGCCGCATCGCCGCCAATCGCAACGCCGCCATGGCCAATGTCGCGGGCATCGCCAAGGAGGCGACCGGCGCCATCGTCGAGCGGCTGATCGGCCGCGCGCCCGACCAGGCCGCCGTCGCCGCCGCCGTCGATTCCTCGTCGCGCGCCTGATAGGAGCATCTTATGGGCGCCGAATTTTTCGTACTGCTGGGCTTCCTCGTCTTCCTGTTCATCCTGTTCTATTTCGGCGCGCATAAAATCGTGCTGAACGGGCTCGATGCGCGCGGCAAGGCGATCGCCGACGAACTCGCTCAGGCCGCCAAGTTGCGGCAGGAGGCGCAGGCCCTGCTCGCCAGCTTCGACAAGAAGAAGGCCGAGGCCGAAGCGCAAGCCGCCGCGATCATCGCCGAAGCGCGCGCCCAGGCCGAACAACTCGCCAAGGACGCCGCCGTGCGGATGGACGAATTCGTCGCCCGCCGCACTAGGCAGGCCGAAGCGAAGATCGCGCTGGCCGAGGCGCAGGCGACCGCCGACGTGCGCGCCGCCGCCGCCGACCACGCCACGCGCGCCGCCGAAATCGTGCTGCGCGACGAAGCCAAGGGCGCGGCCGGCGCCAGTCTGGTGTCGCGTGAGATCGGCGAACTCAAAGGCCGCCTCAACTGACCGCCGGACATGCGGAGCGCCGCTGTGGCGCCCGCGCCGCGGACCTGGGAAATCGCGCCGCGCCCGGCTTGACCGGCGCGGCGCTTCGCGTTTGATGGCAGGCGCAGAATCGGTTGGGGTGATGGCGATGCGGCTCGCGCTTTTAGGTTTGGCCCTGCTCGGCCTGTGTGCGACGGCGCGGGCGGACAGCCCATATACCGGCCCGGCCGAACAGCGGTTCTCGCCCTATGTCGGCAATGTCGGCAAGTGCGACGACGCCGGCGTCCTGGCGCGCATCCAGGGCGTGTTCCGCACGACGCAGAACGCCTATTGGAAAGAGGATTTGCAGATCGCCGGGTTCGACCGCGTGCGCGAGATCAGCCTGCGCGGCAACGGCACGGAATATATCCCGCGCCGCTATTGCATCGCGCGCGGCCATCTCAGCGACGACAGCGTGCATACGGTGATCTACGACATCGAGGAGAGCCAGGGCATCATCGGCTTCGGCGACGGCGTCGAATGGTGCGTGGTCGGGCTCGACCGGATGTTCGCATTCTCGCCGGCTTGCAGTTCGCTGCGCCCCTACGCCGAGCGCTCGCTCGGCTCGAAGGCCCTGGTGGAGCGCTATTGATGCGGCGCTGGACCGGATGGCTCGCCGCGCTGGCGGGACTGTGGGCGTTCGCCGCCCACGCGGCGACGCCGGTTGACCTCGTCGCGCCGGCCGATTTCGATTTCTACGTGCTGACCTTGTCGTGGTCGCCGGAATTCTGCGAATCGGGCGGCGCCGACCGCTCGCCCGAGCAATGCCGCGCCGGCGCGGCCTCAGGCTTCGTCGTGCATGGCCTGTGGCCCGACAACGCCAATCGCGAGGACCCGAGTTCCTGCGGCCTCCAGCCCGATTACGTCCCCGGCGGGGTGCTTGGGCTCGGCGCGCGCGTCTATCCCTCGCGCGGGCTGGCGATCCACGAATGGAAAACGCACGGCACTTGCACCGGCCTCGACGCCGCGCATTATTACCGCGCGGTGCAATTCGCGCGCGACGAGTTCAACATCCCCGAGGCGTTCGCCCGGCCGCGCGCCCGCTTCGCCGTGTCGCCTGACGAAATCGTGCGCCAATTCGCCGCCGCCAACGCCAATCTGACCGCCGACAGCATGGCCGTCACCTGCGGCCGCGGGGAACTGGTCGACGTGCGCTTCTGCCTGACCAAAAACCTCGGCGCCTTCGCCCGCTGCCCCAAGGTCGTGCGCCGCTCGTGTCAGGCGGGTTCCGTCAGCGTCGCGCCGGTGCGATGAACTACGCCCACGGGTTTCACGCCGGCAATTTCGCCGACGTTTTCAAACACGTTTTTCTCGCCCGCGCGCTCGGCTATCTCATCAAGAAGCCGGCCCCGTTGCGCTTCATCGACACCCACGCCGGCGCGGGCGCCTATGATCTCGATGACGACGCCGGCCGGCGCTCGCCGGAATGGCGCGACGGGATCGCGCGGCTGCTCAAGGCCAAGCCGCCGGCCGAGATCGCCGAATTGCTCGCCCCCTATCTCGCCGCCGTCGGCCCGTTCGACCCCGACACGGGCCGGCCGCAAACCTATCCCGGCTCGCCGGCGCTCGCGCAGCACCTGCTGCGCGCCGACGACCGAATCGCGCTGTGCGAGGCCAACCCGCGCGAATACGAGCGGTTGATGGAGGCGCTCGGGCGCGATCGGCGGCTGCGCATCACCAGCGCCGACGGCTATCTCAGCCTCAACGCCTATCTGCCGCCGGTCGAGCGGCGCGGTCTGGTGCTGATTGATCCGCCCTACGAACTGCCCGACGAAGCGGCGCGGGTCGAGGCGGCGCTCGGCAAGGCGCTGGCGAAATGGCCGCGCGGCGTCTACCTCGCCTGGCGGCCGATCAAGACCGCGCTCGACGACGCGCGCTTCCTCAACGCGATTCGCGCGCTCGGGGCGCCCAACGTGCTCGGGTTGGAACTCGATGTCGGCGCGGTGGCGCCGGGCCCGCATTCGCCGGCGCCGTTGCGCCGCACCGGGCTGTTGATCGTCAACCCGCCCTACGGCTTCGTCGAGGAGGCGCGCGCGCTGCTGCCCTATCTCACCAAGCTGCTGACGCGCGGCGGCCAGGGCGAATTCGTCGTCGACTGGGTGACCGCGCCGACTTAGCGCTCCACCCGCCGCCGCATGATTTCGTTGGCGAGCGCCGCCGCGAGCATCGCCAGCGCGGTGGCCGCGAACACCGCCCGCATGCCGAATCGCGCCGCCACCGCCGCGCCGGCGAACGGCCCGGCGATTTGGCCGAAATATTGCGCCGATTGCGAAAACCCGAGAATGCGGCCGATCGCGGCGTCGGGCGCGCTGCGGCGGATCAGCGCGGTGATGGCGGGCATCAGCCCCGCCAGCGTCAGCCCCATCACGAATCGCAACGCGACCAGTTGCCACGGCGCGGTGACGAAGCTCTGCGGCGCCAGCGCGGCGGCCGCGGCGGCGAAGCTCATGGCGACGACGCGCCAATGGCCATAGGCGTCGGCGAGGCGCCCGATCGTCGGCGCGGCGAGAATGGCGGCGAAGGCGCCAGCCGACATCGCCGCGCCGGCGTAGAGCACGACATTATCGCCAGGCCGCGCGATCTGCCCGACATAGAGCGTGACGATCGGCTCGATCGACATGTTGGCGACCAGCAGCAACGCGGCGGAGCCGAGCATCATCGCGATCGGCCGCCAATCCGGCACGAGGACGCGCAGCGGCGGCAGCCGGCCGTTCTCGCGTTGCGGCCGCAGCGCCCGGTCCTCGCGGATGAGGAAGGTCGTCGCCAGAAAAGCGACGAAGATCGCGCCGCCGGTATAGAGGAAGGTCGCGCGCACGCCCACGATTCCCGGCGCGACGCCGCCGATCAACGGGCCGATCAGCGAGCCCGACAGCGAGCCGATCGACAGATTGCCAAGCGCCCAGGCCGAGCGCGCCCGCGGCGTCTGGCTCGCCACCAATATGACGCTGCCCGAGGTGTAGCCGCCGAGAAATCCCGCCAGCGCCCGCAGCGCCACCAGCTCGTAAACGCTGTGCGCCATGCCCATCGCGGAAATGGCGATCGTCATGCCCAGACAGGCGCGAATCAGCATCGGCTTGCGACCATAGAGATCGGCGAGCCAGCCCCAGATCGGCGACACCAGCCCCGCCGCCAGGAACGAGGCGCTGAACGCCGCCGCCGACCAGAAAATGATCGCCTTTTCCTCGTGCACGCCGAGATCGCGCACGTAATTGGGCAAAAACGGCAAAAGGATCGTCATCCCCGCCATGTTGACGAACGAACCGAACAGGCAAACGTAGAGATTGCGCCGCCAATAGGGATTCACGCCGCTTTCAGGCGCCAAAGCAGGCTCCAGGTCAGGGAAACGCCGGCTGTAACGCGCGGTCGCGCGCGGCGCAAATGGCAAGTTTGGGGGGCGCCATCCGTTGGCGACTCCGGCAGGGCTCGAACCTGCGACCTGCCGCTTAGAAGGCGGCTGCTCTAATCCGGCTGAGCTACGGAGCCGTACGCGCTCAATGCGACCAGGGCGCGAGGCGGTTGTAGCGGAAATTGTCGGAATACGAAATAATCTTGCGCGCAGCCGGCTTCGGCTCTTCGACCCGATAGGCGATGCCGTTGCGCTCCGCGTAGGCGACCGCCTGCTCCTTGGATTCGAATTTCAGCGTGACCTGCGACTTCATGTCGCCCGAACTGGTCCAACCCATCAACGGATCAATCTGACGCGGCTGCTCCGGCTCGAAAGTCAAAGCCCAAAAGTCCCGGGCTTGCCCGGACTGCATCGCAGAGCGAGCAGGCAGATATATGCGCGCCGTCATGCCAACCTCTCACGGCGCTCGCGCCCGGCGCCCGCCGATCCGAAACATCAGACCCGCAACGCCATTGCTCAACCGGAACGAACACCCTTCGCCCCGATCTACTTGATGCGCGCCATTTCGACAATGCCGCGACGCCGCCCCGCCATAACGTCACAGCAAAAAAAAATGCCCCGCCGGCCGCGCGTGCGGCCGACGGGGCAAACTTTGGAAAACGCTTTGCATCGCGCGCGGGAGACCGCCCGCCCGCCAAAATGGATTGGCTTAACTCAACTTCGTCGCAGTTCCGCCGACGCGTCCGCTCGCGACCAAATCAAACATGTCCGCGCGCGCCGGACCAGCCGCCGCGGATCGGGTTTTGGCCCGGCTCGATTCGAAACGGCGTCGGCCCGACGCCGGCCGCGTCGAGAATGAACCGCAACGCTTCCAGCGCCAGCTTGACCTCCTGCGCCGTCATCGCCGCCGGGGGAAAAACCGCGCGCACGATGTCGGCGCCATGCGCCGCAGCGTCAAGCGCGTTGTCCCAAGTCGCATGACCGCTGACAATATCAATCAAATCGCTGACCGGAAGCAACCCCAGCAACGTCCCGAGCGAACCCAGTTGTGGCGCGCTCAACGCCGTCGCCCGTTCGCCGCCATTCGCGGCCGACGCCGGACTTGTCTTAGGCTCCAACGCCTTGAGGGTCACCGCCAGAAACGCGACGACGACGCCTCGCAGATTGAAGCTCACCGCCCCGCCGCATTCGAGGGAGCGCCCGAGAAGATCGCCGAATTGGTGACCGCGCGCAGCCCGATCATCACCGCTCCAACGATGGCCCCGGCGGTCGGCGAAAGCCCGAAGGTTTTCGCAACGTCAATATTGCCGATGTAGCTGATCGCAGCGGGCCCGGCGGCGAAGACCAGGCCGGCGAAAACTGTTTTGAAGCCCGAGAGAAAATTCATGTTGATTCCCTGTTGTCTGAAGATCGACGGGCTGGATTTCTCAGAGCGGCGGCCCGTCGAACGCCGACGCATGCGCTCGATCGACCGCCAGGCGGAGGCCGCGCGAGCGACTTTGCAACCTCAATCAGTCCTGATGCCCGGCCGCGTAAACGCCAAGGACAACCACAACCAGCGCGATCACCGACCACACCAACCAAGCCGGCGTCATGCGGACAAAGCCGCAAGCGTGTCGGGACCAACGATGCCGTCAACGTCGAGGTCGCGGCTCATCTGAAAGCTCTCAATCGCCGCCCGGCTCGCCGGCCCGAGATCGCCGTCAACGACAAGCGGCGGATGGGCGCCGCGTTGGTTGAGCCGCATTTGCACCCACGCCGACGTGCCCACAGCCGGCGCCGACGGCGGTGCGCCCGGAACAGGCTCCGGACTTGCCGCCCGTTCCACGCCGCCGCCAAGCCCCGCCATGGCGCCCAAGACCCGCGCCAGTATCTCGCTCTTACTCACGCGGCTCCCAGGACAAGGATGGCCGTCACGCAGACATTCCCGATGGAAATGCAACCCGCCGACGCCGCGAACAATCGTCCCAATATTCCAACCGAGTTTGTGTGACATGACCGCCAGCGCCCACACCGCGTTCTCGATCACCTTCGCGCCCTCGCCCGTCGCCGGATCGTCGCCGCCGACCTCGAAATTGCCAACCATCTCGATGCCGAACGTCAGCCGGTTCCAGCACGAAACAGACACGCCGTCCGCCTCCGGGTCGCACAGCACCCAGATATAATCGGGACAGCAGACGAGATGCGGCCCCGAGTGCCACCCGAGGCCGCGATAATAGTGGTTGAGTCCCGCGCCCCATCGCTCTTTCGTGGTGGCGCCGTAGGCCAGCCACTGCGTGAGCGAGGGAACGCCGGTGTTGTGCAACGTCGGGAATTTCGGCCGCCACCCCTTGTCCCACGAAAGACCTTCAACAAACGTGCGGAATTCGTCCCGCGCGAAGTGGCGCGGGTTGGCGAGATAGCTCATGTCGAATAACCTCACTCAGCCACGACCCGCGCGGGGTCCGTCAAACACACGCGGACAATCGCAGTTCAATTACCCTAAGCGGACGAACCCGCGCCCGACCTCAACCCGCGACCGCACCCAAATCGATCGAGACCGTCGCGGCGCCGGGATAGACCGAGCCCCAGTCGTCCGCCTGCATCACCGGCGCCGTGACGCTGCCGAAATCGAGGCTTGTGCCGATTTGCAGCGCCAGAGTGATCGGGCCGAGCGAGGAGGCGCCGGTCGGGGTATAGTTGTAGACCGCACAGGTCGAAAGATCCTGCACCCCCGCGCCAAATACGTTGAACGACTGAAACTTGAAATAAAGCGCAACGCCGATCCAGTTCGCCGGCAGGTCGTATTTGACCACGGCCGAATCCAACCGCGCGAAAGGCGCTCCGACCGCATGCGCAGCGGCGACAGATCCCGCAAAGCCTCGTTGCAGGCCCGTCACATTATAGGCGTTCGCCCCCGTCAATGTCGCATTCTGATAAGAGATCAGCTCGCCGTCAATCAATGAAAGCGTGGCGCCGGCCTGCGCCGAGCCGATGCTCGTGCCCGAGAGCACGCCGCCGCTCTCACTCAGATTCAGCGCAAGCGCATCGATCGCGTCCCAACCGCTTGCGCTCGCCAATGCCGCCGTTGCGAACCCTTGCCGAAGCGGTTGCGTGATTGTGCCGATCTGCGAGAACGTCACATTATCGACGCTGGCCCACACAAAGGCGCCGCCCCAATTCGGATCGGCGGCCCCCGCGGACCCTCCGGAGGCGCCGACCCACACCTGCGCCGCGTTTCCAGTCAACAACGGCGGCGGTTCGTAGATCAACGGCGGATTGATCGACCCCGACATCGCCCCCTGATTGGGCTGGAACGACACCGCTCCACTTGAGGGATTGGCGCCGGGCGTCGACACGCCGAGCACAAGCTCCTCCGCCTCAATAGACAGCAATCCTTTGTCGTTCTCGTCAATAGAAACAATCCGCACCGGATACGCCGCGAGCCCAAGGTTGGCGTCGGTGATCGTGACGATATCCATGGGATCGAGCAGGCAATATTCCCACGACAGTTTGAACGTAAAGCGCGTTCGCACATACAGAGATCGTTGCAACAACGTCTGCGCCACGACGGGTCCGATAACGGCTTCGTCGCAGATCTCGTGGGCCTGGATAGTGGCGCCAACCCGCGTCCCGAACGCTTCGATCTGCGACTGATCGCGCGCCTCCACCGGCGCCGACCCATATTGATGGTTGCGCGAAAGGCACTCGATGCGCTGGACTGTCGGCAGGCTGAACGGATCGACCCGATGGGCCTGCACGGGGTCCTTATTGCCATGTTCGTCAACAAAATCCAGGTCGTTCAATGCGTATATCGGGGTCAAATTGGGGAGGTAGGACACCGGCGAGGAGATCGTGCAGGAAATGGTCACCTGCGCGCCCTGATCGGCGGGGTGAAACAGATAAGTTCCCGCCGGCGAGATTCCATACGCCCCCGCCAGGCTTGGCGCGCTCGCGCCCGAATAGGTCAACGCAACGCCAGTAAGTGCGTAAACGACGCCGCCGTCGGCGACGAAGTTCGCCGCCGTCGCCATGAGGACAGAGGGCGGCGGGTAGGTTCCGTCGCTCCGTTGCGCCGGCACCGGCACCGGCGTAGAGATCACGCGCGGCAGGTTTCCCGCAGCGATCGGCAAGTCGCCATAGGGGATGAATTTCAACTGTCCGCCCGACCACACCGCCGCGCAGTTGGTCAGCTGCAACCAACGGGTAAGCGTCGACGAGGCCGGCTCCGGCGTCGACAGCGCCGCCGACAGCGCAATTCCCATCGCCCGGCAATAGGTTTGCAACGACGCCTCGCCGCCCGACCCGTACAGCGTCGTGAGATTGATTGACGCGGGATTGAAGCCCGCCCCGTATTGCGCGTTGGTGAGGAAATCGTAAATCATCCTGGCGGGATCGGCGTCGATCCCGTTGACGCCGGTTCCGGCGAGCGCGCCGATGATCTCGAAATTATGATTTCCCAGCGACGCCCCCGAACCGAGATCGTAGTTGGCCGCACAGACATAGGCCGTGCCCTGATAGGACAACGCTTCGCTGGGGACTTTGCTTGTCAGATAACCCCAGGGCGATTGCGGCGTCGTGCCGGCAAACAGCGTTAGCCCGAGGCCCGCCAGCGTATAGGTCGATTGACCCCGCCAGATATAGCCGAGGCCGCCGATCGGCCCCTCGCACAACGCCAGGATGATGTCGGCGCTATAGGCGTATCCCGTCACGGTCTTATTCGAGCCACCCTTGCCTGTGTTTGAGGTCTGCGGCGTGGTGCGGAAATTGTTGTAATAGACGACGTTCGGCGCGCCCTTCGTCTGACCATAAAAGATTGGAATCGGCAGCGTCGAGACGGCGGTCTGCAATTGCAGGCCCGTATAGGCCGGTTTGATATCGGTCTTCGGACGGTTGTAGAACCAACTCATGCGCCGACGCCCCAATAGCAGAAGAATCTTGCGTGTTTCATGCGCTCAGCAAGCTCGCCGTTGCGCGCGACTTCCTCCTCCACGACACATCGCGCGGGCAGGAAGGCGTGAATGATCGTCAGCGGCGCTTGTCTGGTGACGATGCCGCCGTGCGCGAAGCAGCGCCCGACGCGGAACAGCATCACATCGCCGGGATGAGGCGCGCGCACCTCACGCGCCCTGGCGAGCAGCGTGTCGAGATAGCGCTCCTCGCCGCGATGCAGGTGCCAGTCGCGGGTGTAGGGGCGCGGATCGAACGGCGCCACCAGGCCGAGATCGCAGAACACGCGCACCAGGATCATGGCGCAATCGACGCCGACGCCACGCAGATCGGCGGCGTGATGGTAGGGCGTGCCAAGCCACGCGCGCGCTGCCTCAACCACACGCGCGCGCTCGATGTCCTCTTGCGACATGCGGACGCCTCAGTACGCGATCTGCGGCGGCGGAACGAACGGGAAGCCGCGGAAGTTGTTGAGATTGGCGAATTTCGCCTGACATGTGCCGCGCGTGTGATCGCATCCGAAGGCGACGGTGAAGGCGTCGCCGGCGATCGGCGTCGAGGGTGTGGGATACATCAACGACAGCGACACGCCCGCAATCGCGCTCTTCACGGTGGCGCGCAGGTTGGCGTTGGCGCCGCTGGTGAACACGATCGAGCCTTGCGCATGTCCCGCCGCCGCGACGCTCGTGTTGATGAGGCTTGCGGTCGAGCCCGCGCCTACCGTTCCGCTCACCGAAAAGGCGCCGCGGATGACGCCGCAACCGGAATCGTAGAGCGAGTGAACGCAGGTCGGCGAATAGAGATTGTGCGGCATGTCGTAGTCGAGCACGACCAGATCGCTGGCGACGGTGATTTGCGCGCTGGTGCGCCCGACGCCGTCGATGGTCGCGACGCGGCCATGAAACAAGGTGACGCCGCCAATCACCACGCCGCCGATCGAGGCCAGAAACACGCGGTCCCGCTGCACCGTCGCGCCATCGAACGCGCCTTGCCGGATGGCGTTGAGGATCGGCGCGCCGGAGAGGAGATCGGTCGGTCGGGCGGCGATCGTGACCTGCTGTTTGTCAACTTCGAGCCCGACGCTCGCTTTGTATTTGAGGCCCTGCACCAGCGGCCCGGTCGCCGAGAAAGTCGCGCCGTTATAGGTGACCGGCAGATCGATGTTGGTCCAGGCGAGCACCGTCCCGGTCGCCAGCGTGAAGGTGAAGCACTCGGCGAAGGCGAGCGGCGCGTCGGGCGCGGCGCGCGCGGCGTTGAGCGCGGCGAGGACCGGAGTTGTGGTTGATTTCACTGCGCCCTCAACGAACGGAATTTCACGCTCTGCGCGCGCCAGAGGTTGGACATGAATTGCTCGAAATCGAGATCGTCGGCGTCGAACCGGCAGACAAACGCGTAAGCGAAGTCGGCGGAGATCGCGGCCGTCGCCGCCGGCGCGCCCGCGAAGGCGAGGATGTTGGGCGCGACGAGCGACCATCCCGTCGTGTTGCTCGCCGGCGCCGGCGCGCCGCTGATCAGGCCGGTCGGCGCGGTTTCCTGCCAAGCGGTTCCCAGCGCGATCGGGGCCGCGTTTTGTTTGCTCTGCGCCCCCGACGCGGTCGCGACATAGACGTTCCAACCGATGGCGGAGGCGGGCGACGGCGTCGCGGGTGAGGCGACGCTCAACACATGATTGGCCGTCACGGCGAGCGAAGCCTCGGCAGAGGGCGCCGTCTCCCCCGAGGCGGTGACATAGGTGACCTTGGCGTAGTAAGTGGCGGCGCCCAGCGCGCCAGCGCTCACCTGCGACAGCGACGGCGCTGCGGGCGGCGCGAGACCGGCGGCCGGAATCAGAGCCCCGTTCAGATAGACATCCGTGACGTTCGTCGCCCAACCCACCGGCTCGTTGAAGCCGCCGAGCGTGCGCGACAAAACAAAGTTGGTGGTCGCGCCGTCGCCCGCGCCGACGCTCTGCCCGGTCACGGCGCTGTCGGTCGGGTCGACATAGAGGAACGCGCCGAACTGCCCCTGACATTGCAGGAACAGCCCCATCAGCGCTTGCAGCGATTGCGCGCCAAGGCCGCCGTATTCCGCGGCTGCGGCGCCGTCGAGCCCGTCAAATGTGAGTTCGAAATTCCAGATCGGGTTGAGGTAGAGCGCGTCGCGCACTTCGCGGCCCGAGACATGGCCCGCCACGATCGAAGCGAAAGTCGGCTTCTTGTGCACCGACCAACCCTGACCGGCGAGCGTGGGAAACATCGGCGGCGTCGTCAAAGCGCGCCTCCATGTCGTCGCGCCTGACGGCCTTGCGGGGAAATCTTCATGTCTTACGGCCTCACGGTCTGGAGTTTGAGCGTCCGCCAGCGCCAGAGCAGCGCCATGAAATTTTCGAGGTCGGCGACATCTTCGGCGAAGCGGCAGAGCCACAGCACGCCGAAATCCGCGCTCACCGCGACGCCCGGCGCCGGGGCTGCGGCGAAGTTGATCGCGGGATGGAAGCCCGGCGTGACGCTCCAACCAACACCCTGCGCGACGCCGTTGAGATAGACGGCGGCGACGCCGCTGGTCGCCTGCGCCGGCTCGACGTAGCCGGCCCAACTGCGCGTCAGCGCGAACGACGTCGTCACGCCGTCGCCGGTTCCAATCCCCTGCCCCACGACGCTGGCGAGCCCGGGCGGGGCGAGCCAGAACGCCCCCGCCCGGCCCGCCATGCGCGCGTAGAAGCCGGCGATCGCCTGCAATTCCGCATGCGCGTCGGCGCGCAGCGCGTCGTAGTTGAGTTCGATGTCGTAGATCGCCAGCGCGCGCGAATTGGCGCGGCTCTCGCGGCCGGAAACATGCGCCGCGACTTCCGTCAAGAACCGCGGCCGCACATGGACCGACCAACCCAGCGTCGCCAGTGCGGGAAACAACGGATAGACCCCCGGCGCGGGATCGGGCGAACCCGTGATCGGCGGCGTCGGCATGCGGCCGGCGCCCTGCCAGTCGCCATAGGCCCAATTCGCCGCATCGCCCCACACGCTCGACAGGTTCGGGAACGTCGGGAACGGCCGCGCGTCCCAGTTCCACACGCAGGAGAACGTCCATTGGATCATCGCCACGCCGGCGACGCTGGCGTTGTTGGCCTGCCAGTAATCGTGGATCGCATCGAGCGCGATTTCCGGCAGCGTATCGTCGCGCAGAGGCGCCAGCCCGCCGCCCGCCGTCGCGCTCCAGATCGACCAATAGGGCGTGCCGCTGCCGCTGGCGCCGGGCGCGTAAAACAGGTTGGGTTGATTGGTTCCCTTGTCGACCGCCGGCACGCCATATTCAAGAAACACGATCGGCTTCGATTGCGCGATCCATGCCGTCGCCGGCCCCTGCGGCGCCCAGCCCGAACCGGCGTCGTAGATCGCGCGGTGCGGATTGTTCCACCACCATCGGATCTGTTTGTTGGCGAGGATCTGCTGGCCGGGATAATAGGGCGAGCGCGTCTGCGTCGCGCGGTCGCCCTCCGGCCGCGACACCATCAGGCCGGAGCCGAGCGGATCGTCGCCGGCGCCGAGATTGTTGGAGTCGTTATAGTACAAGTCGAACTTCTCGCCGCCCTCGATATTGGCCTTGAGATAAGCGGGGGAAAGCAGCGTCGGCGCGCCGGTCAGCCCGAAGCCGCGCGTCGCCGGCGACGGCGGCGGCCAGCCGGCGGGCGGCGGCGCCTGCCAGTTGACCGCGTCGAGCCCGCCCATCCCCGTCGTCCAGTCGCTCAGCGGCAGATAATTGTCGAAGGCGACGAAATCCACCGCCGGCGAGGCGTAGAGCGCATCGAGATGCGGCCATTGCCCATTCGCGCCGGGGTGCTGAAACCCCATCCACACCGACCAGTCGGCGGAATAAGCGATCAGGTTGGAGAGACCGCCGAGATTGCGCGTCAGCCCGGCGCCGTCGAACACGCCGCGCACATCGGAAGCGAGCTGCGCCAGGCCGGCGACGAACGGATAATCCCACACCGCATGGCCGGCGCCGTCAACCGTCCCCGCCTTGGTCCAGCCCGGCCCGCGCACGCTCTCCAGCCCGCGCAATTCCGAGCCGATCACGAACAGATCGACGCCGCCCGCCAGCACGCACAGATTGGCGTAGTGCAGGATCATCCGCCGATAGGTCCAGTCGGTCGCCGCGCCGGCATAGCCGACCGTCAGATTGACCGCGTCGCGCGTGAATTGCGCCGCCGCCGCGCCGCCCAGAAAGGCGTTGACCGCCGTCGTCGCCGCGGCGGTGAGATCGGGCGCATAGCTGATCTGCCCGCGCCACGGCAGCCCCGGCGCGGTCATCAGCAGAAACGGATAAAACACGACCTTGAAGCCGCGCGCTTTCAGATCGCGCAGGCAGCGCACGATCGAGGGATCGCTCGGCGTGCCGCCATAGGCGAACCCGCCGTGGCTCGCGCTCGGCAGGCCGATCAGCCCGGCCGAGGTCTGCGTCAGCCCCGAGCAGCGCCATACGTCCGCGCCGCCGCCGGCTTGCGCGAACGCGCCGCCGATATAGGTGGTCGAGGGATAGACATGGCACGAACCCGCCGTCAGCCCGTCGCAAAACCAGGCGCAGACCACCGATACGCAGCGACATTCGGGATGCTGCGCCTGCAACTGGTCGATGGCGATGGAATAGTCGGTCCTGGCGCCGCCGCCGGCGTAAGTGTTGATCGCCGCCAGCGCCGGCTCGCCGACGCGCTGGCCGAGATAGGCGATGGTGTCATAGGTGAATTCGCCCGTCGCCGGGAGAAGATGAACGCCGGTCAAAATTGGCAAATTTCGCGCCCCGCCTGAAGCCTGGGTCCGCCCACCGCCAGGCGCGCTGGCCTCCGGTGACACGACTGCGACCATAGCCAATATCTTCGGAAACGGCGAAAGCGTCAACAGATATTTCTGTTTTTACGAATTCCACAGCCGCGCGATCGCCGCTCCCGGGCAAATTCGCGTCTGATATGAAAGGGCTGTGGTCGGGGCAGCAGGATTCGAACCTGCGACCTGAAGTTCCCAAAACTTCTGCGCTACCGGGCTGCGCTATACCCCGCGCCGTCGTTTCGCCTATCACGACGCGGCCGCGCGAACAAGGAAATCACGGCGGGCCGATCAGGCGCGCCCGCGCCGCGTCGAGCCGCGCCGTCGCGATGGCGATGTCGAAACGCTCCGCCGCCCGCGCCCGCCCCGCCGCCTGCAAGCGGGCGCGAAAAGCGTCGTCGAGCGCCAGCCGCCGCAACGCCGCGACAAAAGCCGCGCCGTCGGCGGGATCGACATAGAGGCCCGCGTCGCCCGCGATCTCCGGCAATCCGCCGCGGCGGCTGGTCAGCAAGGCGCAGCCGGACGCCAGCGCCTCGATCGCCGCGCGTGGGCACGGATCGTCCCAGGCCGAGGGCACGGCGGCGATTTCCGCTTGCGCCAGCAACGCCATCGCCTGCGCGTGCGACACCTGCCCGCTGATCTCGACCGCCTCGCTCTTGACGTCGCCGAGCAGCCCGTCGGGATCGCTCCCCGCGATCGCCAGCCGCCAGCCCGGCAGCTCCGCCGCCAGGAACGCCCGCACCAGCTCCACCGTGCCCTTGATCCGGGACACCCGGCCGGTGAACGCGATCAGCCGCGATTTCGCCGCCGCCGCGCGCGGCAGCTCGACGCCGTTGAGAATGGTGACAACCTTGCCCGCGTCGTCGCCGAGCCCATCGACAAACCGGCCGCGAATGAAATCGCTGACGCAATAGATCGCGTCGCATTGCGCCAGCAGCCGCGCCCTTTGGCGCAAGCTGCGCGATCCGTCCATGCTCTGCGGGTCGTTGTGCAGGTGCAGCGCCAGTTTCGCGCCCGGCGCCCGCTTGCGCAGCGCGGCGATCAGATAGGGCCGGTTCTGCACCTCGATCAGCGCATATCCGCCGAGCGCCGGCCCCAAAGCCCGCGCATAGGCGTCGCGCTCGCGCCGCCACCAGCGCCGCCATCCCTCCAGCCGGCGATAACGCACGTTCGGATATTCGCAAGGCCCGGCGCCCCAAATGTCGATGCCGGCGGAATAGGCGCTGAAGCGCTGGAAATCGCGCGCGCACAGCGCCACCGCGCCCGATTTGCGCAGCAGGAACGTCTCGCGCGACGGCAGCACGACGGCGATGCGCCGCGCCGTCACCATATCCGGGTCGGCCATTGATAGCCCGGCGACAGCGGCCGCCGGAACAGGACTTCCTCGATGAAGCGCGCCACGACCCGCTCGTTGTAGGCCTCATGCGCCTTGCGCCACCCCGCCTGCGCGATCCGCCGCCGCGCCGCGTCGTCGCGCTTGAAGCGCAGCGCCGCCTCAAGCATCGCCTCGGGCGTCGCGGCGAACGCCATCTCGCGTTCCGGCTCGAACAATTCCCCATAGGAATTGGTCTCGTAGGACAAAGTCAGCAGGCCGCAGCCGACGAGTTGGCTGACCCGGTCGGAATTGTAGAGGTAAAGCTCCTCCGCCGGCGCCGGCGCGCTCGCCGTCTCGGCGCGGTCGGAATTGAGGTTGAGCCCCATCCGCGCCGCGCCCAGCCCGGCGAAATAAGCCGCGCCATAAAGCCCCGGCGCGCCGTCGAAGCCGTGGAACCCGCAGGCGAGCTGCGCGCTTTGCCGCAGCAGTCGCGGCGTGGCGCGGCGCGGATCGTCGGCCCGGTCGCCGCCGGCGTTGGCGGCGAAGAACACATCGAGCGGCAGATCGTCGCGCTCGAAATTGCGCAGGTCCTCGATCGAGGCGTCGACGGGATTGGGGATGAACGCCGACACATTGCCGGCGGTGGCGAACCGCGCCAGCGCCGCGCCCGCCGTGGTGACGAAGGTCGCGTCGGTCACCCCCGCGCGCTCGCTCAGGAACGCGCCGTTGACGGCGCGAAACAGCGGATCGACGCAGACCTGCGCCAGCCGCGCCCCGCCCGCCTTGGCCTGCGCAAAAATCTCCGTCGCGATCAGGCAGGCGTGGGCGAAGACGATCGCGTGCGGCGCGTAATGGCGCGTCGCCTCCAGAAACTTGGCGTTGGCGACGCCGCGCCCGGCCCGCGACGAGCGAAAGATCGTGCCCGCCCGCGCGACGTCGCGGTCGGAGAAGAACCAGACGCTGTGGCCGTTGCGGACGAAGCCGTTGGCGAGCTTGCGCTCGACGCTGTAATAGCGCCGGCCGGGCTCGCGCTCGCCCGCATTGCCGATGACGAGAATCCGCATGCCGCCGCCTATGGCCGGACGGCCGGGTTTTGGCAATGCTTGCGTCGCATGCGTCCGCGCCGGTAAAACGCCGGCGTGACCGCGCGCCCGCTCCAACTCGTCAACGCCATGTTCGGCCGCAAGCTCGGCGGGCTGGAGCAGGTGTTCGTCGATTACAGCGAGGCGCTCGCCTTGCGCGGCCATGCCCTCGTCAATCTGGTCTCGCCGGGCGCGCTCGCCGCCGCGCCGCTGCGCGCGCTCGGCCAGCGCGTCGTCGAGATCGGCAATTTCAACCAGTGGGACCCGCTGGCGATCTGGCGGCTGCGCCGCGCGCTGGGCGAGTTGCGCCCCGACGTGGTGATCGCGCATGGCAACCGCGCCATCAACCTCACCCGCCCCGCCGCGCGCGGCCTCGCCCCGTTCGTCGCCGTCAATCACAGCATCAACGTCAAGCGCACCATCGGGGCCGATTTCGCCATCGCCATCAACGACGACATGCGCGCCCGGCTGATCGCGGCCGGCCAGCCCGAGGCGCGCGCGCCAAAATTGTTCAACATGGTGCGCCGGCCGCAAACCCTGGCCGCGCCCGCGCCGCCGAGGGATCCGCCGGTGATCGGCGCGATGGGCCGCTTCGTGGCCAAAAAGGGTTTTGACGTGTTCCTCGCCGCGCTCGGCGCGCTCAAGGCGCAGGGCCGCCCGTTCCGCGCCGTGCTCGCCGGCGCCGGCGAGCTCGAAGCGCCGCTGAAAGCGCAGGCCGCCGCGCTGGGACTGGCCGAGTCCGTCAGCTTCCCCGGCTGGGTGCATGACAAGGACGCGTTCTTCCGCGAGATCGACCTGTTCGTGTTCCCCTCCTCGCATGACGTCTGCCCGGTGGTGCTGCTGGAGGCGTTCCTGTGGGCCAAGCCCGTCGTGCTGAGCGATTGCCCCGGCCCGCGCGAAATCTCGTCGGACGGGCGCGACAGCCTGCTGTTTCCCATCGGCGACGCGGCGGCGCTGGCGAACCGCATCGCCCGCGTGCTCGGCGAGCCCGGCCTCGGGCAAAAACTCGGCGCCGCCGCGCAGGCGAAAATCCTGGCCGAGCACACGTTCGAGCACGCCGGCGCGCGGCTGGAAGCGATTTTGCGCGAGGCGGCGGCGTGAAAATCGCGCTGTGGCTCTGGCTCGCCGCCGCGACCCCGGCGCTGGCCGATCCCGCCTGCCGGCTCGATCACCAGGCCGCCCCCGATGTCGCCTGGACTTTCGCGGGCATCGTGCGCGGCCCCGCCACCGCGCAGGAAATCCAGTCGCAGACCGCGATCGCGATCAACCGCACCCACGCCGCGCTCAGTCCGAAATACGAATCGCTGCCGCGCGTGTTCGTGCTCTATGAGGACGGCGGGCGCCGCCACGGCACGATCGCCGCCGTGATCGACGGCGACATCCCGCCCCCCGGCGCGCCGGTGACGCTCGCCTCGCGCCGGCGCGACCCCGAAGCGCCGTGCGCCTTCATACCGTGGACGATCGTCAAGGGGCCGCCCGGCAAGCCGGTGTCGTGAGGAGCCTCACTTCTCCGGCGGATTCGCCCGCAAGTGCAGTTCGCGCAACTGCTTGGTCGAGGCTTCGCTCGGCGCGCCCATCAGCAGATCCTCGGCGCGCTGGTTCATCGGGAACAGCGCCACTTCGCGCAGGTTCTGCTCGCCCGCCAGCAGCATCACGATGCGGTCGACGCCGGCCGCCATGCCGCCATGCGGCGGGGCGCCGTAGTGGAACGCGCGATACATGCCGCCGAAGCGTTCGACGACGTCCTGCTCGCCGTAGCCCGCGATC
>JAGWRL010000023.1 GCA_028876585.1 Pseudomonadota bacterium
GAGGTGACGTTGGTCTTGACGAACAGGCCGCCGATCTCGCGCGCCAGCGCCTCGCCCTTGTCGGCGTTGAGGTCGAAGAGCGCCACCCGCACGCCCGCGCCCGCAAGCTTGCGCGCCGTCGCCTCCCCAAGGCCGGAGGCGCCGCCGGTAACCACGGCGGCGATCGAGGAATCGAGGTTCATGCTGCTGTCTCCTTAAGAAGTTCCGCCGCGCTGGCGGCGCCAGTCGCGGCGAAGGCGGCGGCCATCTTGTCGCGGTCGAGTTCGCCCTCCCACCACGACACCACCACCGTAGCCACGCCATTGCCGATGATGTTGGTCAAGGCCCGGCATTCGCTCATGAACTTGTCGATGCCGAACACGATCGCGAGCCCCGGCACGAGCCGCGCGTCGGCCGCCGCCAGCGTGCCCGCCAGCACGACGAAGCCCGCCCCGGTGACGCCGCTCGCCCCCTTCGAGGTCAGCATCGCCACCACCAGGATCGTCAGCAATTGCCACAGCGTGAGATCGACGTGCAGAGCCTGGGCGATGAACAGGGTCGCCAGCGTCATGTAAATATTGGTGCCGTCGAGGTTGAAGGAATAGCCGGTCGGCACCACCAGCCCGACCACCTGACGCGAGCAGCCCATCCGCTCCAGTTTCGCCATCAGCGACGGCAGCGCGCTTTCCGACGACGAGGTGCCGAGCACGATCAGCAATTCGTCCTTGATGTAGCGCAGGAAGCTGAAGATCGAGAAGCCGGCGATGCGGGCGATGATCCCCAGCGCGACGACCACGAACAGCAGCGCGGTGGCGTAGAAGGTGGCGATCAGGTTGAGCAGGCCGCCGAGCGCCGACGGCCCGAACTTGCCGATCGTGAACGCCATCGCGCCGAACGCCCCGAGCGGGGCGACATACATCACAATGCCGATCACCTGGAACATCGCCTGCCCCGCCTCGTCGATCAACGCGCGCAGGGCATGGCCGCGCTCGCCGAGCCGCATCAGCGCGAAACCGAACAGGATGGCGAACATCAGCACTTGCAGGATGTCGCCGATCTGGAAAATTGGCGCGCCGCCCGGCTTGCACAGGCCCGCGTCGGGCGAACTGACGAAGGCGCCGACGACGCTGTCGGGAATGATGTGCAGCACATATTCGATCGGCGTCATCTTGCCCGCCGCCTCGACATAGCACTTGACCGCCGCCGCTTCAGCTTCGCTCGGCGGATGGGTCGGAAAGCTCGCGCCCGGCTGCCACAGGAGGCCGACGCCGATGCCGATCAGCAACGCCAGCGTCGAGACGAATTCGAAATAGAGCAGCGCCTTGACGCCGACCCTGCCGACGCTGCTGGCTTCCTGGATATGGGCGATGCCGGACACGATCGTGCAGAAGATGATCGGCGCGATCGCCATCTTGATGAGCTTGACGAAGGCCTTGCCGAGAAAGTCGATCCACGGGCTTTTGGCGACGTCGGGCGCGAGCCAGCCGACGAGGACGCCCAGCGCGATCGCGATCAGCACCTGCACATATAAAATCTTGTACCACGGCCGCCCCTTGACCATGCCCGTCCCCCCCTGAGCGTTCCGCTTAACTTGCGTCAAAGCTGGGCGCGCGGCAAACTGATATTTCGCCTCCGGGCCGATAGGGAGTGAAACCATGATCGACGCGCGCACGCTCGAACTGATGACCGCGCAGATGAGCGCGAAAGACGGGTTCATCGCGGCGCTGGACCAGAGCGGCGGCTCGACGCCGGGCGCGCTGCGCCATTACGGCGTCCCCGACAGCGCCTATAACGGCGAGAAGGAGATGTTCGCGGCGGTGCATGCGATGCGCGCGCGCATCATGACCGCGCCCGCCTTCACCGGCGCCAAGGTGCTCGCCGCCATCCTGTTCGAGGCGACGATGGACGGCGAGGTGCTGGGCCAGCCGACCCCGACCTATTTGTGGAAGGAGCGCGGCGTCGTCCCGATACTGAAGGTCGACAAGGGCCTGGCCGACGAGAAGGACGGCGTCAGCCTGTTGAAGCCGATGCCGGAACTGGGCAAGCTGCTCGACCGGGCGGTGGCGAAGGACGTTTACGGCACCAAGATGCGCTCGGTCATCCACCACGCCTCGCCGGGCGGGATCGCCGCCATCGTGGCGCAGCAGTTCGACGTCGCCGAGCAAATCGCCGCGCATGGCCTGGCGCCAATCGTCGAGCCTGAGGTTTCGATCAAGGCGCCCGACAAGGCGGCGTGCGAAACGCTGCTGCTCGAGGCCATGCGCGCGCGCCTCGACGCGCTGCCGGCCAAGGTGCGGGTGATGCTGAAGCTGACCCTGCCGACGACGCCGGACCTTTATGCCGGCCTGACGAAACATCCTCGCGTCATCCGCGTCGTGGCGCTTTCGGGCGGCTACAGCCGCGCCGAGGCGTGCCGGCTGCTGGCGCGCAATCACGGCATGGTCGCCAGCTTCTCGCGCGCCTTCGCCGAGGATCTGCGGTTCGCGATGAGCGACGACGAGTTCAACGCGGCGCTGGCGCGCTCGATCGACGAGATTTTCCGCGCCTCGACCGTAAAGACGGGCTGAGCGGCCCGGCCAAGTCGGCCGCGCGAGCGGCCCAGCATTGACAATGGCGGCCGTGGGAGGGAAAGACCGGCTTTCTTTCCCTCAACGGTTCGCCCATGTCCGACGCTGATCTGCAAGCCCTGATCGAACGCGCGTTCGAGGACCGCGCCCAAGTCAACGCCGACACGCACGGCGACGTGCGCGACGCGGTCGGCCGCGCGCTCGACCTGCTCGATTCCGGCCGCGCCCGCGTCGCCGAGAAGATCCAGGGCGCGGAGGGGCCGTCGTCCTGGCAGGTCAACCAGTGGCTGAAAAAGGCGGTGCTGCTGTCGTTCCGCCTGAACGACAACGCCATCGTCGAGGGCGGCCCCGGCGGGGCGACCTGGTGGGACAAGGTGCCCTCGAAATTCGCCGGCTGGGGCGCGAACCGTTTTCGCGACGCCGGCTTTCGCGCCGTGCCGGGCGCGATCGTGCGCCATTCCGCCTTCATCGCCCGCGACGCGGTGCTGATGCCGAGCTTCGTCAATCTGGGCGCCTATGTCGGCGCGAAGACGATGGTCGACACCTGGGTCACGGTCGGCTCCTGCGCGCAGATCGGCGCCAACGTGCACCTGTCTGGCGGCGTCGGCATCGGCGGCGTGCTGGAGCCGTTGCAGGCCAACCCGACCATCATCGAGGACGATTGCTTCATCGGCGCCCGCTCCGAAGTGGTCGAGGGCGTCATCATCGGCAAGGGTTCGGTGGTGTCGATGGGCGTGTTCATCTCGGCCTCGACCAAGGTGATCGACCGCGCCACCGGCAAGGTCCATGTCGGCTATGTCCCGCCCTATTCGGTGGTGGTGTCGGGCTCGCTGCCCGGCAAGCCGCTGCCGGACGGCTCGCCCGGCCCGTCGCTCTATTGCGCCGTCATCGTCAAGACGGTGGACGCGCAGACGCGCTCCAAGACCGGCATCAACGAACTGCTGCGCGACTGATGGCGGACGACGCCGCCTCCGGCTTCCGCTTCCTCTACCGGACGGATCAGGGTCGGGTCGACCGCGCGCGGTGGATGTCCGCCGCCGCGCCGGTCGCGCTCGTGTTCGTGGTTACAACGGCGATCATGCTCTGGGTCTTGCCCTGGGCCAA
>JAGWRL010000193.1 GCA_028876585.1 Pseudomonadota bacterium
CTAATCGAGCAGGGCGATGGCGGTCGGCGCGTCTTCAGCGCGTTCGGCGAGATCCTCGAACTCGGCGACCGCGTCGATCTCCGTTCCCATCGAAACATTGGTGACGCGCTCCAGGATCGCTTCGACGATCACGGGCACCCTATGTTCCGCCATCAAAAGTTTGGCTTGCGCGAAGGCGTCGGCGAGGCGCTCGGGATCGGTGACGCGGATCGCTTTGCAGCCGAGGCCCTCGGCGACCTTCACATGGTCGACGCCATAGCTTCCCAGTTCCGGCGCGTTGATGTTGTCGAACGAGAGCTGCACGCAATAGTCCATATTGAAGCCGCGCTGCGACTGGCGGATCAGGCCGAGATAGGAGTTGTTCACCACCACATGGACATAGGGCAGATGGAACTGCGCCCCGACCGCCAGCTCCTCGATCATGAACTGGAAATCGTAATCGCCGGAGATCGCCACCAGCTCGCAGTTCGGGTCGGCGGCGCGCACGCCGAGCGCGGCCGGTATCGTCCAACCAAGCGGCCCCGCCTGACCACAGTTGATCCAGTGGCGCGGCTGGTAGACATGCAGGAATTGCGCGGCGGCGATCTGCGACAGACCGATGGTGGAGACGTAGCGCACGTCGCGGCCGAACGCCTTGTTCATCTCCTCATAGACTCGTTGCGGCTTGATTGGCGTCTGCTCGAAATGCGTGCGCCTTTGCATCGTGCGCTTGCGCTTGGCGCAGTCTTCGGCCCAATCTCGCCGTGGCTTCAACAGGCCTTTGGCGCGCAGCGCTTTCGCCGCCGCGATCAACTCCTCCAAGGCGGAGCGCGCATCCGAGGCGATGCCGAGATCGGGGTTGAACACGCGGCCGATCTGGGTCGGCTCGACGTCGATGTGGACGAACTTGCGTCCCTTCGCATAGACCTCGACCGAACCGGTATGGCGGTTGGCCCAGCGGTTGCCGATCCCGATCACGAAATCGGAGGCCAGCATCGTCGCGTTGCCGTAGCGGTGCGAGGTCTGCAAACCAACCATGCCCGCCATAAGGGGATGATCGTCGGGAATGGTGCCCCACCCCATCAATGTCGGAATCACCGGCACGCCGGTCAGTTCGGCGAACTCCACGAGCAGATCGCAGGCATCGGCGTTGACGATCCCGCCGCCCGCGACGATCAGCGGCCGCTCGGCCTCCTGCAACATCGCCAGCGCCTTCTCGGCCTGCGCCGGCGTCGCCTTCGGCCGATAGACCGGCAGCGGTTCGTAAGTCTCGATGTCGAACTCGATTTCGGCCATCTGCACGTCAAATGGCAGATCGATCAGCACCGGTCCGGGGCGGCCGGAGCGCATCAGATGAAACGCCTGCTGGAACAGGCGCGGAACCTGCGCCGGCTCGCGCGCCATCACCGCCCATTTCGCCACCGGCTTGACGATTTCGACGATCTCGACCGCCTGGAAATCTTCCTTGTAGAGCCGCGCGCGCGGCGCCTGGCCGGTGATGCAGAGGATCGGAATCGAGTCCGCCGCCGCCGAATAGAGGCCGGTGACCATGTCGGTGCCGGCCGGCCCCGACGTGCCGATGCAAACGCCGATGTTGCCGGCCTTGGCGCGCGTATAGCCTTCGGCCATGTGCGAGGCGCCCTCGACGTGGCGCGCCAGCACATGATCGATGCGGTTGCGTCCCCGCAGCGCCGCGTAGAGCGGGTTGATCGCCGCGCCGGGAACGCCGAATGCTTTGGCGACGCCCTCGCGCTCCATCACCAGAACCGCCGCTTCGGCCGCTGTCATTCGCGTCATGTTGCGTCCTCCTCTTCGCGCCGTGTCAGGCAAGTTCGAAACGTATGTCCTGTTGACCTTCGAGCAACGTTTTACGTCCGAGCGGATGGATGTTTTCGAGACCTTCGGTCAGCGTCAGAAAATGGTTGCCCGAGAGCGGGCCGGCTTTCGAAGCGAAAGCGACGCAACCGTAGGCGATCAGCAGCTCCGTCTCGCTCACGCCGCCGGGATAAAGAACCACCTGTCCCGGCGCAGGATAGCAGGTATTGTTCTCGAAGCCGACGCCAAAATCCAGGTCGCCCAGCGGAACCCAAACGCCCTCGCCGCTCCAGCGCACATGAATGATCTTGCTCACGAACGGCATGCGTTTGACGAAAGCGGCGACGGTCTTCGGCGCGGCCTTCTCTTCGAAGCGGCCCTTGAACGTGTAGGGTCCCGCGATCACTTTCACCTGGCTCATAACAGTCTCCTTTGTTTGTATTAGGGCGCCAGCCGCTTGACGAAATCGAGCAGCACGCGCGCCCCGACGTCGATATCCTGCGGCGAGGCGTATTCGGCCGGGTTGTGGCTGACGCCGGCTTTGCAGCGGACGAACAGCATCGCAAAGGGCGCGCGGTCCTTGAACGCCATGGCGTCATGCCCCGCCCCGCTCGGGAGCCGTCGCACATCAAGGCCGACGTGCGCGATCGACGCGGCGAGCGCGTCAGACAATCGCGCGTCGCAGCGCGCGAACGGCGCCTCGTAGCCGAGCTCAACCTGCGCCGCCAATCCGCGCGCATCGGCGATGTCGCGAATGCGCGCGGCGATGTCGCGCGCGGCGGCGCGGCGGACCTCGTCGTCGGACGCCCTGATGTCGAGCGTGAACGACACGGCGCCGGGAATCGTGTTGGCGGCGGCGTGCGCGATGTCGAGCCGGCCGACCGTCGCGACGAGATCGGGATCGAGACGCGCACGCGCCTCGACGGCCGCAATCATCAGGCCGGCGGCGACGAGCGCGTCGCGCCGCAAGGACATCGGCGTCGCGCCGGCATGGGCGCTGGTCCCGACGACTCTCGCGACGCCACGACAGGCGCCGCTGATCCCCGTCACCACGCCGACCGGCCGGTTCTCCGCTTCCAATACCGGACCTTGCTCGATATGGACTTCGACGTAGCCGATCACATCCTCGGCGGCGCGCGCCTCTTCAGCGATGCGGCCGGGATCGCAGCCGAAGGCTGCGAGCGCATCGCGCCGCGAGATCCCCTCAGCGTCGCGCTCGTCCAGAATGGCGGGGTCGAAGGCCCCGGCGAGGGCGCGCGAACCGCCGAGCGCCGAGGCGAAGCGTACGCCCTCCTCGTCGCCGAAAGCTGCGACCTCGATCGCGAATGACAGGGCCTGACCCTTGAGCGCGCCGACGACTTCGATCGCCGTCACGACGCCGAGATTGCCGTCATAGGCGCCGGCGTCGCGCACCGTGTCGATATGCGAGCCGAGGATCAGCGTCTTCGCGCCCTTGCCCGCCGCCTCGCGGCGGCCGACGACATTGCCGACCGCGTCGATCCGCGCCGTCATGCCCGCCTCGCGCATCCAGTTGATGACGATCTCGGCCGCCCTGCGATGAGCCGGGCTCAGATAAAGCCGGGTCAGCGCGCCCGCTTCGTCGCTGACGCCGGCGAGTTGCGCCAGTCGCTCGGCGATCGCCGCGCCCATGGCGCCCGCCGCGGGCGCGCGGGGTGCGGTCGTGTTCATCGCGGAGACGCCCATTTGACGATCAACTCTCTTTCGTCCTTGGTCATTTCGGTGATGTTGTTTGGCGGCATCGCGTCGGTGAGCCCGGCGAACAAAACGACGCGGCGGCGGTTGCGCTCGATCGCCTCCGGCGTGTCGAGCACGACGCCCTTGGGCGCGACGCTGAGCCCGCTCCAGCTTGGCTCCTGCGCATGGCACATCGAGCAGCGCGAGGTGACGATCTCGGCCACCTTCTCCGGCGCTTGCGGCGCGCCGGCGAGCGCCTGCGCCTCCGGCAAGGGCGCCAGGCTGAACTGCTCGCGCACCATCGGCGAGGCGCCGGCGGAAATGACGAGCGCCAGCGCGAGGCATGCGCTTGAAGCGCCCCACGTCCACCAGAGATCGCCGCCCCCGGCATGGCGCACGTTGTAGAAGTGGCGCACCAGCGCGCCGGCGACGAGCACCAATGCGACGATCACGAAGGCGAAGGACGACGAGTAGACCAGCGGGAAGTGGGTCGACAGCATCAGGAACAGGACGGGAAGCGTCAGATAATTGTTGTGCGTCGAGCGGGTTTTCGCCTGCTTGCCGAACGCCGGGTTGGGGTCGCGTCCGGCGACGAGATCGGCGATCACCTTGCGCTGGTTGGGCATGATGTTGAAGAACACGTTGCCGACCATCATCGTGCCCATCAGGGCGCCGGTGTGGATGAGCGCGCCGCGGCCGGAATAGATGTGCTGATAGATCCAGGCCATCAGCACGACATAGGCGAAGCCGACGCCGGCCAGCGCCATCTCGCTTTTCGCCAGCGGCGAGCGGACGAGGCCGTCGTAGATGAGCCAGCCGAGGCCGAGCGAGCCGACGCCGATCGCCGCCGCGGCGGCCGGCGAGAGCGCCATCACCGAGGGGTTGATTAGGAACAGGTCGGCGCCGAGATAATAGATCCACACCAGCAGCGAGAAGCCGCTGATCCAGGTCACATAGGCCTGCCACTTGTGCCAGATCAGCTCCTCGGGCAGCCGGGCGGGCGCGACCAGATATTTGCGCACCTGATAGAAGCCGCCGCCGTGCACCTCCCAGGCTTCGCCGCCCTTGCCCCGGGGGATTTCACCGATCGGCTTGATGGCGGCGTCGAGGTGCATGAAATAGAACGACGAGCCGATCCAGGCGATGCCCGCGACGATATGAGTCCAGCGCAGCAGCAGCGCGCCCCATTCGTACAACACCGTCCACATCGCCGGCTTCCTCCCTGATGCTTTCGTATCCAAGGGATCATTGTCGAAAACGACGTTTTCCGATAGCGTTAGAAATTGAGGAGACTATCTAAGGAAATTTGAAAATGTCGCTGCTCGACAATATTCGCGTGCTGACCCGCGCCGTCGAGTTGGGCAGTTTCTCCGCCGCCGGCCGGCATATGCGCTTGTCGGCCGGGGTCGTCAGCCATCGCATCGGCGCGCTGGAGCGCCATCTCGGCTGCCGACTGTTCAACCGAACCACCCGCCAGATGCAGATGACCGAGGAAGGCCGCGTATTCTACGAGAACTGCATCGACATGCTGGCCGCGCTCGACCGCGCGGAGGCGAGCGTCGCCAACAAGGGCGCGCGGCCGCGTGGGCGGCTCAAGATCACCGCGCCGTTGGGGTTCGGCCGGCGCGTCGTGGCGCCGATGCTGCCGCGCTTTCAGGCCGAGCACGCCGAGCTCGACGTGTTCCTGCGCCTGTCCGACTATTTCGTCGATCTGTTCACCGAGGCCGTCGACGTCGCGGTGCGCATGGCGATCCTGCCTGATTCCTCGCTGATCGTGAGGAAAATCGCCGATGTCGATCGAGTGCTGTGCGCGGCCCCGTCATATCTGGACGCGCATGGGGAGCCGCGCGTTCTCGGCGATCTGATGAAGCACAACTGCCTGCTGCTGCGCTTTCCCGGCTCGCACCAGTTCCGCTGGTCGCTCAGCGACGGGGAAAACGTGCGCGAGATTGCGGTGGCCGGGCGCCTCGACGCCGACGACGGCGACATTCTCACGCAATGGGCGCTGGCGGGTCAGGGAATTACGCTTAAGCCCGCGTTCGAGGTTGCCGATCATTTGCGCACCGGCGCGCTGCGGATCGTTCTGCCCGAGCATCCGCCGCAAGCCGCGACGCTCGCGGTCTTGCACGCCTACCAACGCATGACGCCGCCGAAGGTGCAGGCCTTCGCCGACGCGCTGATCGAGGATGCGCGCGGCTATATCCGCGCCGCGCTCGATGGCCTCGCCCTTCCCGGCAAGCCGGCGCGCCGCGCAAAGGCTGCGCCGCGCCGGCGGCGGTGAGGCGAGGAAAGACTTTCAAGAAATATAAGAGAATTGCGCCCGCGCGCGGCGGCTATCTTCCGCGGCGCGAAAAACCTAGCGAGGCGAGGCCATGGGCAGACTGACGACGCATGTTCTGGATACGACGCGAGGCCGGGCGGCGGGCGCCGTCGCCATCGAACTTCAGCGATACGAAGGCGAGGCGTGGCGCACCGTGGCGCGCGCCGTCACCAATGCCGACGGACGATGCGACGCGCCGCTGTTGTCGCCAGAGAGTTTCGCCGCTGGCGTCTATCAGCTGCTGTTCCACATCGGCGACTATTTCCGCGAAACCGCCGGATCGGCGGCGGCGTCGCCCTTTCTCGACATCGTGCCGATCCGCTTCACGCTCGCCGCCGACGGCGGGCATTACCATGTGCCGCTGGTCGTCACGCCGTGGTCGTATTCGACCTATCGCGGGAGCTGAGAGCGTCGCCTCCATAACGACGCCGCCGCCGAGATGGCGACGGCGCTTGCTGAGATCGACCGCATCGCGCTGCTGCGGCTCAAGGACGCGCTCCCCGCCGCGTGACGCCAAGACCTCTCAGTGATCGGCGGCGCGCGCGGCGTCGGCGAGTTGATGCTCCGCCGCATCCGCCGAGGCGACGCCGTTGTAATAGGCGTTGAGCACGACCGCGACCAGCGTCGTCAGAATGATGCCGGAGCCAAGCACCGGCTTCAGCGGGCCGTAAAAATTCTTGAAGAAGTCCGGCGCGACGGTGGGGATGAGGCCGAAGCCGAGGGCGATCGCGACGATGAACAGATTGTTGCGGTTGTTGCGGAAATCGACGGCGCCAAGAATGCGCACGCCCGTCGCCGCGACCATGCCGAACATCACGATGCCCGCGCCGCCGAGCACCTCGACCGGCACCGAGGCGACCAAAGCGGCGAGCTTCGGCAGCACGCTGAGCACGATGAGGATCACGCCGCCGGCCGCCGCGACATAGCGCGAGCGCACGCCGGTGACGCCGACGAGCCCGACGTTCTGCGAGAACGAGGTGTAGGGGAAGGCGTTGAACACGCCGCCGAGGATCGTGCCGAGGCCGTCCGCGCGCAGACCGCGTGCGATGTCAGAGGGGCCGATCGGCTTGCCGGTCATTTCGCCCAGCGCCAGGAACATGCCGGTCGATTCGATCATCACCACGACCATGACGACGCACATCGTGAGGATGGGGCCGGCGGAGAACGTCGGCAGGCCGAACTGGAACGGCGTCACCACGCCAAATGCGGGCGCCGAAGCCATCGCCCCGAAACTCATCTTGCCCACCGCCGCGGCGACGCCGGCGCCGACGACAATGCCGATCAGCACCGAGATATTGGCGACAAATCCCCTGCCGAACCGGCTGACGGCGAGGATCACGATCAGCACCAGCAGCGACAGGGCGAAGCCGTCGAGCGCGTCGCGGTTGGGATTGGGCGTGACGCCCTTCATCACCCCGTCGACGATCTTGGGAACCATGCGCGGCCCTTCGGCCCAGTCGACGCCGATCTTCATCAGCGACACCCCGATGACGAGAATGATCGAGCCGGTCACGACGGCGGGAAACAACCGCACCAGTGAACTCATCAACGGCGCGGCGAGAAAGGCGAAGACGCCGGCGCCGATGACCGCGCCATAGACCATCAACAACGCCGAGGCCGGTACGAAGCCCGCGCCGGCCGCTTCCTTGGCCGAGGCGATCAGCGCGAGCATCGGCGCGACGGAAGCGAAGGTGACGCCCATCATCACCGGCAAGCGGATGCCGACGAAGGGAAGCCCAAGGGATTGCACCAGCGAGGCGAGGCCGCAGGCCAGAATATCGGCCGAGATCAGGATGGCGCGCTGCTCCGGCGGCAGGCCGAGCGCGCCCGCGACGATCAGCGGCACGGCGACGGCGCCCGCATACATCACCAGCACATGTTGCAGGCCGA
>JAGWRL010000194.1 GCA_028876585.1 Pseudomonadota bacterium
CGGCTTCACCGACGAGAAGACCGGCAAGCGCTATGACGTGAAGAAGGAGCGCGCCGCGCTGATGGTGCGCCCGCGCGGCTGGCACCTCAACGAGCGCCATCTCATCGTGGACGGCGAGGAAATGTCCGGCTCGCTGTTCGATTTCGGCCTCTACGTGTTCCATTGCGCGCACGCGCAAAAGGCGGCCGGCTCGACGCCCGCCTTTTATCTGCCGAAGATGGAGAGCCATCTCGAGGCGCGGCTGTGGAACGACGCCTTCGCCTTCGCGGAAGAGAAGCTCGGCTTCGCGAACGGGACGTTCAAGGCGACGGTGCTGATCGAGACGCTGCCGGCGGCGTTTGAGATGGACGAAATCCTGTACGAATTGCGCGATCACATCGTCGGCCTCAACTGCGGCCGCTGGGATTACATCTTCTCCTTCATCAAGCGGCTGGCGAAGAACGAAAAGTTCCTGACCCCCGACCGCGCCGTGATGACGATGGGCAAGGCGTTTCTCAGCGCCTATTCGGCTCTCCTGATCCAGACCTGCCACCGCCGCGGCGCCTTCGCGATGGGCGGCATGGCGGCGCAAATCCCGATCAAGAACGATCCCGCCGCCAACGAGGCCGCTTTCGCCAAGGTGCGGGCGGACAAGGAGCGCGAGGCCGGCAACGGCCATGACGGCACCTGGGTCGCCCATCCCGATCTCGTGCCCGTCGCCATGCAGGTGTTCGACCGCTTGATGCCGGCTGCCAACCAGCTCGGCAAAATGCGCGAGGACGTGCGCGTCACCGCCGCCGATCTGTTGCAGGTGCACGAGGGCGAGCGCACCGAGGCGGGCCTGCGCGAGAACATCCGCGTCGGCGTGCAATATATCGAGGCGTGGCTGCGCGGGCGCGGCGCCGTGCCGCTCTACAATCTGATGGAGGACGCCGCGACCGCCGAGATTTCGCGCGCGCAGATCTGGCAATGGCTGCACCACAAGGCGAAGCTCGCCGACGGCCGCACCGTCACGCCGGAGCTGTTCCGCGCCACGCTCGACGACGAGATGGCCAAGCTGCGCCCCGCGAGCGAGGGCGGCCGGTTCGGCCAAGCGATCGACCTGTTCTCGCGCATGTCGCTCAGCGACACGTTCGAGGAGTTTTTGACGCTGCCGGCCTATCGGCTGATCGATTGACGGCCGCCGGCGCGATCCGACGTCATCTTGACTTTGCGGGCCGCGGCCTCTAACCGTCGCGGCTCTTCGAACGGCTAAAGCCCTCTCGAAACGCCGACCCTTCCCTTGAGGCGGGCGGTCACCGTCCGGCAGCGCGTCGCGCCCCCGGGCGCGTTTCGCGTTGGCCGGAAGCCGCCGGAAAATTGGAGCGAACCCATGTTCGAGAGCCTTGCCGACAAGCTCTCCGGCATATTGGACAAGCTGACCGGCCGCGGCGCCCTCTCCGAGGACGACGTCAACGCCGCGATGCGCGAAGTGCGCCGCGCGCTGCTCGAAGCCGACGTCGCGCTCGAAGTCGTGCGCTCGTTCATCGACCGCACCCGCACCAAGGCGGTCGGCGCGGCGGTGGTCAAATCGATCAAGCCCGGCCAGATGGTGGTCAAGATCGTCCACGACTCGCTGGTCGAGACGCTGGGCGAGGAAAGCCAAACCATCGACCTCAACGCGCCGGCGCCGGTCGCGGTGATGCTGGTCGGCCTGCAAGGCGCCGGCAAGACCACGACGGCGGCGAAGATCGCCAAGCGGCTGACCGAGCGCAACAAGCGCCGCGTGCTGATGGCCTCGCTCGACGTCAAGCGCCCGGCGGCGCAGGAGCAGTTGCGCGTGCTCGGCGAGCAGGTCGGCGTCGACACGCTGCCGATCGTCCCCGGCGAGGACCCGGTGACCATCGCCAAGCGCGCCGAAGCGCAAGCCCGGCTGCAAGGCTACGACGTCGTCATCCTCGACACGGCCGGGCGCACCCATATCGACGAGCCGCTGATGGCGGAGATGGTCGCGATCCGCGACGCCGCCCGGCCGCACGAAATCCTGCTGGTCGCCGACGCGCTGACCGGCCAGGACGCGGTCAATCTGGCCAAGAATTTCGATTCCCACGTCGGCGTCACCGGCATCGTGCTGACGCGCGCCGACGGCGACGGGCGCGGCGGCGCGGCGCTCTCGATGCGCGCTGTCACCGGCAAGCCGATCAAGCTGCTCGGCGTCGGCGAGAAGATGGACGCGCTGGAGGATTTCCATCCCAGGCGCCTCGCCGACCGCATCCTCGGCATGGGCGACATCGTCAGCCTGGTCGAGAAGGCGGCCGAGCAGATCGACATGGAGCAGGCGGCCAAGATGGCCGAGAAGATGCGCAAAGGCGTCTTCGACCTCGACGATCTCTCCAACCAGCTCGCCCAGATCGAGAAGATGGGCGGCATGGGCGGCATTTTGAGCATGTTGCCCGGCGTCGCCAAGATGAAGGAACAGCTCAACAATTCCGCCTTCGACGACAAGGCGGTGAAGAAGCAGCGCGCCATCATCTCGTCGATGACGCCGCGCGAGCGCCGCAACCCGCATCTGCTCAGCGACGACGCCCGCAAGGCCAGCCGCAAGAAGCGCATCGCCGCCGGCGCCGGCGTGCAGGTCGAGGCGGTCAACCGCCTGCTCAAGCAGCACCGCCAGATGGCCGACATGATGAAAATGATGGGCGGCAAGGGCGGCAAAGGCATGATGGGCAAGCTCGGCCAGATGATGGGCATGGGCGGCGGCGCCATGCCGAGCCCGGAGCAGATCGCGGCGTTGCAGAAGCAGGTTGGCGGCGCCCCCGGCCTGCCTTCGTCGCCCCCGCCCGGCTTCAATCTTCCCGCCGATTTCCCCGGTCTCGGCAGCGGCGGCCTCCCAAAACTTCCCGGTCTCGGCGGCGGGTTCAACCCGTTCGGCGGCAAGAAGAAATAACCCTCAGTTCAAGCAAAAGGAAAACCAAATGTCCCTGAAGATTCGCCTGTCCCGCGGCGGCGCCAAGAAGCGCCCGTTCTACCGCATCGTCGTCGCCGACGCCCGCATGCCCCGCGACGGCCGCTTCGTCGAGAAGCTCGGCACCTTCGATCCGCTGAAGGCCAAGGACGACGCCGCCCGCCTCGTGCTCGACGTCGAGAAGGCGAAGGACTGGATCGCCAAGGGCGCCCAGCCGACCGACCGCGTGCTGCGCCTGCTCGACAGCGTCGGCGCCGCCAAGCGCGAGCCGCAGAACAACCCGGAAAAGGCCAAGCCGAAGAAGAAGGCGCAGGAGCGCACCGCCGCCGCCGAAAAGGCCGCCGCCGCCGCTGCCGCCGCGTAAGTGTCGGATCGGCTCGTCGCGCTCGGAATGTTCGGCGCGCCGCAGGGCGTGCGCGGCGAAATCCGCGTCAAATCCTACACCGCCGATCCGCAAGCGATCGGCGGTTATGGCGCATTGACCGATAATGCGGGCGCGCGGCGCTTCGTCGTCAAGGTCGTGCGCCCGCTGCGCGACGACATGCTCGTCGCGCGGGTGGAGGGGGTGACCACCCGCGAGGCGGCGGCGGCGCTGACCGGCCTCGAATTGTTCGCGCGCCGCTCGCAGCTTCCCCCGCCCGCGCCGGACGAGTTTTACTACGACGACCTGATCGGGCTGGAGGCGGCGACGCCGGACGGCGCGCCGCTCGGCCGCGTGACCGCCGTGCTCAACCACGGCGCCGGCGACATCCTCGAAATCACCCCCGCCGAGGGCGAGGCGCGGCTTTTGCCGTTCACCAGGCAGACCGCGCCCGAGATCGATTTTTCCGCGCGCCGGATCGTGATCGCGCCGCCCGACGAGATCGAGGGCGAGCCGCCGCGCTAAGGCGCCGTTCACTTTGATGGCGGCCCGGCGGCATTTGTCTAAATGTCTAACGATTGCCGTCAGCTTATCCACACCGCCGCCGCCCAAGACTGCGCCCACTTGACGCGCGGAGAGGGGCATGGAGGAGGCCGGGATCGCGATCGTCGTGCCCGCGTTCCGCGCGGCGCGGACGCTGCGTCGCACCGTCGAAAGCGTGGCCCGCGCGGCGCGCGTGATCGTCGTGTTCGACGGCCTCGACGCGGCGGCGGAAAGCGCCATCGCCGACCTGCCGGTGGAGATGCTGCGGCTGCCGGCCGGCAGCGGCGCGCCGGCCTGCCGCAACGCCGGGCTGGCGCAAACCGACGCGCCCTACGTGCTGTTTCTCGACGCCGACGATTACATCGAGGGCCCGCTGCTGCAAGCCGCCTGCCGCGCCGCCGCCGACGCGCGCGCCGATCTCGCGCTGGCGCCGTTCGCGTTCGAATATCCCGACGGTTCGCGTCAGGTGTGCGACCCGCGGCTGCGCTATCGCGAAGCCGCGCCGGAGACGCTGCTGCGCGCCTGGCTGTCCGAACTCTATACGCCACCCTGCGCCGTCGTCTGGCGGCGCGAATTCCTGCAGGCGATCGGCGGCTGGGACGAATCCATCGCCAAGAACCAGGATGGCGATCTCTTCTATCGCGCGTTGCGCCATCGCCCGCGCATCGTCTTCGCGACGGCCGGCCTCGGCGTCTATGTGCAGACCGACGACCCCGGCCGCATCAGCCGGCGCTGCGACGCGCGCGCGCTCGGCTCGCAATTGCGCGTGCTCGACCGCGTGCGCGCCATGGCGGCGGAGCAGAATTTCGCCGTCGGCGCGGAGCTGGCGCGCGCCTATTACACGCTGGCGCGCTGGGCCTATACCCACGCGGTCGACGAAATCGGCGCGGCGGCGGAGCGGGCGGCGCGCGAACTGGGGCTCGGCGGCGAGCCGGGTCCGCCGGCGCATCGCGCGCTGTCGGCGATTTTGGGCTTGCGCGGCAAACAGCGGCTCGCCAGACTCGCCCGCTCGGCGCTCCGCTTCGGCGCCGCAATCCAGGAGCGTTGGTGGCCGATCCCGCTTTCATCGGAGTCGACTGGGGCACCTCAGCCTTCCGCGCCTATCTCGCCGATGGCGACGGCCGTGCGCTCGATTCGCGCGCGGGCGGCGAGGGCGCGCTCGGGCTGAAGGCGGGCGAGCACGAGCCCTATCTCGCCGGCCGGCTGGCGTCGTGGCCGCGCCTGCCGGTGATCGCCTGCGGCATGGTCGGGGCGAAACAGGGTTGGCGCGAGGCGCCCTATGTCGCCTGCCCCGCCGGCCTGGCGGAGATTGCGCGGGCGATGCTGACGCTGCCGACCGCGTTCGGCCCGGTGCGCATCGCGCCGGGCGTGCGGGCGCTCGACGGCGCCGGCGCGCCCGACGTGATGCGCGGCGAGGAGACGCAAATCCTCGGCGCGCTGGCGGCGGGTTTTGGCGACGGCGCCTATGTGCTGCCGGGCACGCATTCGAAATGGGCGCGTGTCGAGGGCGGCCGCATCGTCGGCTTCGAGACCTTTATGACCGGCGAAGTGTTCGCGGTGCTGAAGACGCACAGCGTGCTCGGCCGCATGATGGCGCCGGAGCGGCAGGGCGAAGGTTTCGCGCGCGGCGTCGAGGCGGCGCGGCGGCTGGAGCGGCCCGGCGACCTGCTGCACGCGATCTTCGCCGCCCGCACCTTTGGCCTGTTCGAGACGCTGCCGCCGGACCAGCTCGGCGAATTTTTGTCGGGGCTGCTGATCGGAGCGGAGATTCTGGCCGGCGCCCGAGGGGCGACGCGGGCGACCGCCATTGGCTCGCCGGCGCTGACGGAGCGCTACATCGCCGCCGGCGCGGCGCTCGGCGTCGCGCTGACGCCGGCGCCGGAAAATTGCGCGTTGCTCGGCCTGCGGGCGCTGTGGGCGGGCGGCGATTAGAACGCCTTCCAATCAAGTTGAAGCGCGGCCACCTTGTCATCCCCGCGAAAGCGGGGATCCAGGGGCCGGGGCGCGTCGCATCCCGCTGGGTTCCCGCTTTCGCGGGAATGACGCCGGCGATCCCGTCCGCGCGAAAATCGCTCTAACCGCGCCAACCCTTCCCCCCGTCCCCGTTTCGTTCCATATTGGGGCAATGGCCAAACCTCCGAAATCCCGACCCAAGGCGCAGCGCCCGGACGTGCATCCGCTTGGCGACCACCTCGCGGCTTTGCTGAACCCGGCGCTGGTCGAGGCCCCGTCCGGTCTCGCCGAGGCGCCGGCGAAATTCGAGCATCCGCGCGGCATGACCGGCGCCGGCGCCACCATCGATTCGCTCAAGGAACTGCTGGAAAACGGCGATCCCAACCTGCGCGACCGCCCGACCTGGACGCCGCATCGCCCGGAGCGGCCGGAGAAGTCGGAGGGCGGCCGCCGGTTCGAGATCGTCTCCGAATTCGACCCCAAGGGCGACCAGCCCGAGGCGATCCGCCAGCTCGTCGCCGGCGTCGGCGCGCATGAGCGCGATCAAGTGCTGCTCGGCGTCACCGGCTCCGGCAAGACCTTCACCATGGCCAAGGTGATCGAGGCGACGCAGCGCCCGGCGCTGATCCTGGCCCCCAACAAGACGCTGGCGGCGCAGCTCTACGGCGAGTTCAAGAGCTTCTTCCCCAACAACGCGGTCGAGTATTTCGTCTCCTATTACGATTACTACCAGCCCGAAGCCTACGTGCCGCGCACCGACACCTATATCGAGAAGGAATCCTCGATCAACGA
>JAGWRL010000195.1 GCA_028876585.1 Pseudomonadota bacterium
GCATCCGACCGTGATCGGCCGCGTCGTCAACATCGCCAGCCGGCTCGAATCTCTGGCCAAGGCCCGCGACGTCGAACTGGCGCTGTCGATCGCCTGCGCCGAGGCGGTGGGGCTTCAAACCGCCGGCTATGTCGTGGAATGCGCCGACATCCGCGGCCTCGACGCCGCGTTCCCCGTTGTGCTGATCCCCTGCGTCGCCGATCTCGCCGCCGCCGACGAATCACGGGAGAAAGCGCAGCAAAACCTCTAGGAACGCCGCCCGCTGGTCGTGATGCGCCCAATGGCCGGCGTCCTCCAGCGTCGTCACCTCAGCCTTGGCGAAATGGCGCGCGCGCCCGTCGGCGACCGGGTTGGAGGCCCAGGATTGCGCGCCGTAGACCAGCAGCACCGGGCAAGCGACGAGGCTCCATAGCCGCCACACGTCCTCGGCCGGCATCTCCACCGGCGGAAAGGCGCGCAACGCCGGGTCGAATTTGAAGCTCACCGTGCCGTCGCCATTGTCGCGCACGCCGTGGCGGGCGAGATGGGCCGCGAATTCGGGGTCGAGCCGGGGATGTTCGCCCGCCACCCGCGTGACCGCCTCCGCCAGCGAGGCGTAGCGGCGCGCCGGCCGGGCGGCGATCTCGCGCTGGCGGGCGATCCAGTCGCGCAGCCGCGTCTCGACCGCGATCGCCCGCTGCTGCGCCAGCAGCTTCGGCGAATGGCTCAGGCCCTCGATCGCGGCGATGGCGCGCACCTTGTCGGGGAACAGCCCGGCGTAACGCAGCCCGATATTGCCGCCGAGCGAATGGCCGACGATCACGGCCGGCGCGAGCCGTTCGCGCTCGAACAATTCGGCGAGATCGTAGACATAGCCCTCGGTCGGGTAGAAGCCGCCGCGCGCGTGCTCGCTGTCGCCGTGGCCGCGCAGGTCCGGCGCCAGCACGCGAAAGCGCGGCGCCAGCGTTTGCGCCACCGGGTCCCAGGCGCGGGCGTGATCGCGCACGCCATGCAGCAGCACCAGCGGCGGCGCGGCCGGATCGCCCCATTCGCAGACGTTGAGGCGCAGGCCCTGGCTGACATAAGCGAAGGTTCGGGGTTCGGTCATGGCGGCTGTATGCGGGATAAGCGGCGCTGTGTAAAAAGCGCGGTCATGACGGCGCGGCGGCATCTCGACCAGCGATTGAAGATCCAGCACTTTCGCGGCATCGAGGCGATCGCCGCCAACGGCAGCCTGCTGAAGGCCGCCGCCGCGCTCGGCCTGACGCAGCCGGCGCTGTCGAAAGCGCTGCGCGAGGTCGAGTCCATCGTCGGCAAACCACTGTTCGAGCGCCATTCGCGCGGCGTGCGCCTGACCGAGGCCGGGCTGGCGGCGCGCGACGCTGCGCGGCGCGTGATCGCGGAGTTGCGCCGGCTCGACGAGGCGCTCGACGGGCTCGATTCGCCGGGGCGCGGCGTGCTGGCGCTGGGCGTGCTGCCGGTCGCCGCCTCCGGCGTGCTGCCGGGCGCGCTGACCCGGCTCAAGGCCGCCGAGCCGCTCATGCGGGTGCGGCTGGAGCAGGGCCGCACCGAGGAGCTGTTGCCGCTGCTCGCGGCCGGCGAACTCGATCTCGTCGTCGGCCGGCTGTACCAGCCCGCGCTGCCCGACGCGTTCGTCCGCGAGCGGCTGTGGATCGAGCCGATGTCGATCCTCGCCCGCGCCGGCCATCCCCTGTTCGACGGCCCGCGCGTCGACGCCGACGCGCTACGCCCTTACGATCTGGTGTTGCCGACCATCACCCAGCGCGTCGGGCAGGAGGTCGAGCGGATCATCGCCGAACTCGGCCTCGAAGCGGCGGCCGCGTTCCGCTCCTCCTCCTATGGGTTCATCCGCGAAATGCTGCTCGGCGGCGATTGCGTCGCCATCATGCCGAAACTGATGATGGTGGGCGATCTCCTGCGCGGCGCGCTGCGGCTCGCGCCGCTGCCGATCGAGGCGGCGGAGCGCCCCGCCGGCCTGATCCGCCGCCGCGACGCCCCCGCTTCGCCCGCCGCCGCCTTGTTCGTCGCGACCTTGCGCGGTTATGTCGGCGAACTCGCCGCGCGCGGCCTCGCCTGATATAACCGAAAGTTATAGGGAACGCCCGACTCGCGATAGGACATTTGCGCGCGACGCCGCTAAGGGAAAGCAGGGGAGGGCCGCATATGGCGCAGGATCGAGGCCGCACAACGACGCTCTCCGTCGCCATCGGCGATTATCCCCACACCAGGGCGCTGAAATCGGGCGAGATCGCCAGCCCGATGTTCGCGCTCGATTTTCCCGTCATCAAGCCGGTCAACCGCGCCTTCGCGCCGATGGCGCGCGAGCGCCGGTTCGACGTCAGCGAAATGGCGATCGCCACCGTGTTGCAGGCTTTGGCCTATGGCGTCGAGATCGCGTTGCTGCCGATCGTGATGGCGTCGCGCTTTCAGGAGGCGGCGTTGTTCGTGCGCGCCGACAGCCCGCTAACGAGCCCGGCCGAGTTGCGAGGCAAGCGGGTCGGCGTGCGCGCCTATAGCCAGACCACCGGGCTGTGGCTGCGCGGCATTTTGCAGGAAAGTTTTGGCGTCGCGCCGGCCGAGATCGCCTGGACCACGTTCGAGGGCGCGCATGTCGAAGCCTATGCCGATCCGCCGTTCGTCCAGCGCGCCGCGGCGGGGAAAGACCTGCTGACCATGTTGCGCGCGGGCGAGATCGACGCGGCCATCGTCGGCGCCGACGTGCCCGACGACCCCGGACTGCGGCTGCTGTTCGCCGACCCGCAAGCCGCCGGCGAGGCGTTTTACGCCCGTCACGGCTTCATCCCGATCAACCACATGATCGTCGTCAAGCGCGAGCTGGCGGCCGCGCCCGGCGTCGCGTCCGAATTGTGCCGGCTGTTCGCCGCCGCCAAGGCGGGCGCGCCGGTGAGCGGGCGCGACCGGGCGCCGATCGGCCTGGGCGCGGTCGCGCCCTGCGTGCGGCTGGCGGCGGAATACGCTTTGGCGCAGGGTCTATTGCCGCGCCGCTTGGCGGAAGACGAGATTTGGCGCTATTGCCCAGAGGAATGGCGCTGAGCGAAAGCGCCGAACGGAGGAAAGCGATGAAGGCGGGCATCCTGATTTCGGCGTTGGCGCTCAGCGCGGCGCTAGGCTCGGCCCCGGCGCGGGCCGAGGACGTCACCGTCGGCATGATCCTGCCGATGACCGGCCCTTCCGCCTCCACTGGCAAGCAGGAGAAGGCCGGCGCCGAGCTTTACCTCGCCCAGCATGGCGACAAGGTCGCCGGCAAGACGGTCAAGCTGCTCATCAAAGACGACACCGGCGCCGCCGACGTCACCAAGCGGCTGGCGCAGGAGGCGATCGCCAACGATCACGCCGCCGCGCTGATGGGTTTTGGCCTGACCCCGCTCGCCTTCGCCGCCGCGCCGATCGCGACCGAAGCGAAAGTGCCGGAGATCGTCACGGCGGCGGCGACCGCCGTCATCACCGAGAAATCGCCGTTCATCGTGCGCACCTCGTTCACGCTGCCGCAGGCCTCAGCGCCGATGGCGGACTGGGCGGCCAAGAACGGGATCAAGAAGGTGGTCACCATCGTCACCGACTACGGTCCCGGCCTCGACGCCGAGAAGTGGTTCGGCGACACGTTCAAGAAGGACGGCGGCGAGATCGTCGAGGCGATCCGCACGCCGTTGAAGAACCCCGATTTCGCGCCGTTCCTGCAACGGGTGAAGGACGACAAGCCCGACGCGGTGTTCGTGTTCGTGCCCTCGGGTTTCGGCGCCATGGTGATGAAGCAATTCATCGAGCAAGGCCTCGCCAAGGCGGGCGTCAAGATGATCGGCACCGGCGACGTGACCGACGACGATCAATTGAACGGCATGGGCGATGCGGCGCTCGGCGTCGTCACCACGCATCATTATTCCGCCGACCACGATTCGCCGGAGAACAAGGCTTTCGTCGCCGCGTTCGAGAAGGCCAACGGCTTCCGCCCCAATTTCATGGGCGTGGCCGCCTATGACGGCATGGCGCTGCTCTATCACGCGCTGGAGGCGACCAAAGGCGCGACCGACGGCCCCGGCCTGATCGCCGCCATGAAGGGCGCGAAATGGATCAGCCCGCGCGGGCCGGTCGAGATCGACCCCGACACGCGCGACATCGTGCAGAACATCTATGTGCGCAAGGTCGAGAAGA
>JAGWRL010000196.1 GCA_028876585.1 Pseudomonadota bacterium
TGACCGGCCTGAAGCCGGTCAAGCAGCGCATCCGCGAGATCGCGGCGCTGCTGCTGGTTGATCGGGTACGGCAGAAATTCGGCCTTTCGGCCGAGGCGCCGACGCTGCACATGAGTTTCACCGGCAACCCCGGCACCGGCAAGACGACGGTGGCGCAACGCATGTCCGAAATCCTGCACAAGCTCGGCTACGTGCGGCGCGGCCATCTGGTCTCCGTCACGCGAGACGATCTCGTCGGCCAGTATATCGGACACACCGCGCCCAAGACCAAGGACGTGCTGAAGAAGGCGATGGGCGGCGTGCTGTTCATCGACGAGGCCTATTATCTCTACAAGGCCGAGAACGAGCGCGACTACGGGCAGGAGGCGATCGAGATCCTGTTGCAGGTGATGGAGAACAACCGCGACGATCTCGTCGTCATCCTCGCCGGCTACGCCGACAAGATGGAGCGCTTCTTCCAATCAAATCCCGGCTTCCGCTCGCGCGTCGCCCATCACATCGATTTTCCCGATTATTCCAATGGCGAATTGCTCGCCATCGCCGAGGGGATGCTCGCCCGGCTGCATTACAAGCTGAGCCCTGCGGCGCGCGCCGCGCTCGCCGAATATATCCCGCTGCGCCGCGCCCAGCCGCATTTCGCCAACGCGCGCTCGATCCGCAATGCGCTCGACCGGGCGCGGCTGCGCCAGGCCAACCGCTGCTTCGCCGCCAACGCGGAGATCGATCTCGACGCGCTGATGACGATCGAGGCCGAGGATTTCCGGCAAAGCCGGGTGTTCGGCGCCGGCGGCTGACGGCCAACTCAATCGTCGCGCGCGCCGCCGAGCCGGTAGACGCCGCGGAAATCGTCGGGATCGACCGGCTTGCCCTTGCGATAGATGACGAGCCGCCCCTCGCGCGCCAGCTTGACCGCCGTGCGCCGCACGTCCTGCAAATGCGAGCGCCAGCCGAGCGCGTCCTCGCCGCGCGCCGCGGCGAAGGCCTTGGCGGCGTCGGTCGGGCAGACGGTGCGCGCCGGGCCGGCCTCGACGCACAAAGCGATGAGGGTGTCGGCGAGCGGGATCGGCGAATCGGCGTTGGACATGGCGCGTTGGTGCGCGGCGGCCGCGCGCCCGTCAATGGGGCGCTTGACGCGGGCGCGGCGCGGGCGGAGGGTTGGGCGTCAACCGGAGGCCCCATGTCGTCCGCTCTTTCCCGCTTCGCCGTTCCCGATATCGCCGATCTGCCCGAGGACATTCGCGCCCGCATTCTCGCCGTGCAGGAAAAATCCGGCTTCGTGCCCAATGTGTTTCTGGCGCTCGCCCGCCGGCCGGACGAGTTCCGCGCCTTCTTCGCCTTTCACGACGCGCTGATGGAGAAGCCGGGCGGCCTCAGCAAGGCCGAGCGCGAGATGATCGTGGTGGCGTCTTCGGGCCTCAACGATTGCCTCTATTGCGTGGTGGCGCATGGCGCGATCCTGCGCATCCGCGCCAAGAACCCGCGGCTCGGCGAGCAGGTCGCGGTCAACTACCGCAAGGCCGAGATCAGCGCGCGCCAGCGCGCCATGCTCGATTTCGCGGTGAAGGTGGCCGCCCGCAGCGCCGAGGTCGACGACGAGGATTACGCCGCGCTCGCCGCGCACGGCTTTTCACCCGAGGACGCCTGGGACATCGCCGCCATCACCGCGATGTTCGCGATGTCGAACCGCCTCGCCAACGCGCTCGGCATCAGGCCCAACGACGAGTTCTACGCCATGGGGCGCTAGCGGTTGAGCACGCCGAGCGTCTGCTCCATCGCGGCGGCGGGCAGGCGGAAGACGCCGGTGAACGGCGCGTTCAATTCCAGGATCAGCATCACCGCGCTGCCGACCGCGAACGCGCCGACCAGCGCGGCCGCGATCGCGGTGCCGTTCAGCCGCGCCAGCACGCCATAGCCCGCAAACAGCAGCATCGCCCAGGAGACGACGACGAACAGCAACGGCCAGGAAATCGGGCTGGCGAGCTGCAACGACACCAGAAGCCGCGTCTGCTCGATGATTCCGATGCTGAAGTTGATGGTCGGCAGCGCGGCGATCTGCTGCGGCGTCTTGGGCTGCAATTCGGCGGCGCCCTCGTTGAGGCGCTCGAAGCCCGCCACCAGCTTGTCGAGGCCGTAGCCGGTGGGATCGAGATTGTCGACCCAGATCGCTTTATGCGCCTGGGTCATCGCCCCCTGCAACGCGGCGTGCAACGGCGCCGCCTCCGGCCCGTACTGCTTGAAGGCCATGTCGAGCTGGATCGCGCGCGCGGCCAGGGTCTCCATATTGGCCTTCTGCGTGGCGTAGAAGCCATAGGCCGAGCCGATCAGCGTGCCGAGCACCAAAGCGAGCAGCAGCGCGACGAGGCCCATCACCGCGCCGATCATGTCGCGCGCGCCCGACGACATATGCGCTTCCGGCAGCCGCCGCTGCAACTTCATGCCGGCGTAGCCGAACAGAAAAGTCAGGACGCTGACGCCCGCCCCGATCGCCAAATTGCCCATGACAGCCCCCTTTCCGACTTTCTAGTGTCGAGCTGAGCGCAATGTCCACACGCGCGCTATCTCGCCAGCGCGTCGAGGGTCTGGCGCATCGCCGAGCCGGGGACGCGGAAAACGCCGGTGAAGGGATGGTTGAGCTCGACGATGATGAACACCGCGCTGCCGACGGTGAACGCGCCGATCAGCGTCGCGATGACGGCGGTTGAGTTGAGATGCGCGAGCACGCCGTAGCCGGCGAACAGCAGCATCGCCCAGGAGACGACGACGACGATCAGCGGCCAGGCGATCGGGCTGGCCATCTGCATGGCGATTCGCAGCCGCGTCTTCTCGATGGCGTGCAGGCTCGCCTGGATGACCGGCAACGCCACGGTCTCCTCCGGCGTCTTGGCTTCGAGTTTGGCGATGTCGGCGTTGAGCGCGGTGAAGTCCGCGGCCAGGGTGACGATGCTTTGCGCCAGCGGCTTGGGTTCTTCCGCCCAGATCGCCCGATAGGTCTGGTCAACGGCGGCGCGGACGCCCTGACGCACCGGCGCGCTGTTGGCGCGGAACGTCGCCAGCGCTACGTCGAGTTGCACCGCCTGCGCCGCCATCTCCTCGACATTGCTCTTCTGCAAGGCGAAGAAGCCATAGGCCGAGCCGACGAGCGTGCCGAGCACCAGGGCGAGGAACAGCGCGATCAGGCTCATCACCGCGACGATCATCTCGCGCGCGCCGGCGCTCATGTGGTCCTGCGGCAGCAGCTTTTGCAGCCACATGCCGGCGTAGCCGAACAGGAACGTCAGCGCGCCCGCCGCGCCGCCAATGGCCAGATGAGTCATGCGGTCTCCTTTTTGCCGGCGCCCGTGTAGGCCGCGCCTCGGCGCAAGTCCACGTCTTACGTAAGCGGATTACGAAAGCCTCGCGCCGCGCTATGATCGCGGCGACTGGAGGTCCGCCCATGACCGCTTTCGCCGAAAACCACCTCTCCACCCACGAGGTCGTCAACCAGCCGCAGGCGCTCGTCGATTACAATCTGTTCGAGGCCGACGCGGCGCTGGCGGCCGGCGTGGCGCGGGCAGCACCTTGGGCGCTGGCCGATCTCACGCGCTTCGGCGCATTGGCGGGGAGCGCGGATTATCTGGAGCTGGGCGCGCTCGCCAACCGGCATCCGCCCGAATTCGACACCCACGACCGCTACGGGCGGCGCGTCGATCTGGTGCGTTTCCATCCCGCCTATCACGAGTTGATGCGCGTCGCGGTGGCGGAGGGGATCGCCGCTTCGCCGTGGGATCAGCCGCGACCGGGCGCCCATGTCGCCCGCGCGGCGAAGTTCTACATGCAGAGCCAAGTCGAGGCGGGCCACGGCTGCCCGATCACCATGACCTTCGCGGCGACGCCGGCGCTGCGGCGCGAGCCGGCGCTGGCGGCGCAATGGCTGCCGCGCCTGCACTCGCGCGAATACGATCCCGCCAACGCCCCGGCGCAGGGCAAGCGCGGCGCCACGATGGGCATGGCGATGACGGAGAAACAGGGCGGCTCCGACGTGCGCGCCAACACCACGCGGGCCGTCGCGCGCGCCGATGGATCCTATGAGATCACCGGCCACAAATATTTCGTCTCGGCGCCGATGTGCGACGCGTTCCTGATGCTGGCGCAGACGCCGGCCGGACTGACCTGCTTCCTCAGCCCGCGCTGGCTGCCGGACGGGACGAAGAACCCAATCGAGTTCGTGCGCCTCAAGCGCAAGATGGGCAATGTGTCGAACGCCTCGGCCGAGACCGAATGGCGCGGCGCGACCGGCTGGCGCGTCGGGCCGGAAGGCCGAGGCGTCGCCACCATCATCGAAATGGTGGCGATGACGCGGTTCGATTGCATGATCGGCTCGTCGGCGGGGATGCGGCGCGCCGTGACCGAGGCGATCGACCATTGCGGCCAGCGCCGCGCCTTCGGGGCGAAGCTGATCGACCAGCCGATCATGCGCGCCGTGCTCGCCGATCTGGCGCTGGAGGCGGAGGCCTCGCTGGCGCTGACCTTGCGGCTCGCCGGCGCGTTCGACGCGAACGAGGGCGCGCTGGTGCGGCTCGGCACGGCGCTGGGCAAATACTGGATCTGCAAGCGCGCGCCGCAACTCGCCTTTGAGGCGATGGAATGCGTCGGCGGCTCCGGCGTGATGGAGGACGGCCCGATGCCGCGGCTCTATCGCGAGGGGCCGGTCAATGCGATCTGGGAGGGCAGCGGCAACGTGCAATGCCTCGACGTGATGCGCGCGATCGAGAAGACGCCGGAGACGCTGGAGGCCTATTTCGCCGAGGTCGGCGACGCCAAGGGGACCAGCGCCGCGCTCGACGCCCATGTCGACGCGCTGAAGGCGGACCTGCGCGCCTGCAACGATTTCGAGGCCCGCGCGCGCGACTTCTGCGACCGGCTGGCGCTCGGGCTGCAAGGGGCGGCGATGGTCCGCGCCGCGCCGGGCGCGCTTGCCGACGCGTTTTGCCGCGCGCGGCTGGAATCGCGCGGCGCCCATCATTATGGCGTGCTGCCGGCCGGCGTCGACGAGGCGGCGATCGTGCGGCGCGCGGCGGCGAGGTGAGACCATGGGCAAGGTGTGGATCGAAGTCGCGCTGAACGGGCCGTGGGGGCGCGCGCGCCAGCCCGGCGCGCCCGACGAGGTGGCCGAGATCGTGGCGCAGGGCGTCGCCTGCGCGCGCGCGGGGGCGGCGATCGTCCACGCCCACGCCTATGACGGCGGCGGGCCGCAGACGTTCGACTGGCAGGTTTACGCCCGCATCATCGAGGGGATACGGGCGCAAATCGACGTGCCGGTCTATCCCTCGATCCCGATGGGCGGCGGGCTGGCGCCGCAGGCGCGTTTCGCCCATATCGCGGCGCTGGCCGAGCGCGGCCTGCTGGAATTCGCCGTCGTCGATCCCGGCAGCGTCAATTTCACCACGCTGGAGCCGGGCGGCGAGCCGGCGCCGACCTATCTCAACAGCGAGGCCGACATCCGCTGCGGCCTGACGCTGGCGGTTGAGCACGGCTTTCATCCCGCCTTCGCGATCTACGAGCCGGGCTTCACCCGCGCCGGGGCGGCGCTGGCGCGGATGCTGCGGACGAAGGCGCCGATCTACCGTTTCATGTTCTCGCAGACCTTCGCCTTCGGCTTCCCGCCCGAACCGTTCGCGCTCGACGCCCATCTGGCGCTGCTCGACCGCGAGGCGCCCGGCGCGCCGTGGATGATCGCCGGCCTCGGGGTCGATGTGACGGCGCTGATCCCGCGCGCGGTGAGCCTTGGCGGCCATGTCAGGGTCGGGCTGGAGGACGCGCCCTTCGGCTGCGCGCAAAGCAATGTCGCGCTGGTCGAGGATGCGGTGGCGCGGGTGCGCGCGGCCGGGGCCGAGCCGGCGACGGTCGCGCAAATGCGGGCGGCCTTGGGCGGCGCGCCCCTTGCGGGCGCCCGTGGCCTCGCCTAAATCCTGCGGCGCGCGCCGCCGGCGCGTGGTCGCGGGCGCCTTGCGCCGCGCATGGGGTCGCTCATGAAACTCGGTTCTGTTTTCGCGGCCGGAGCCTTGGCTCTGAGCCTCGCCGCCGTTCCCGCCCTGGCGCCGGCCCCGGCGCAGGCGATCGGCTGCATCTCGGGCGGCGCCGCGGGCGCGGTCGCGGGCCATTACGCCCATCATCACGCCGTGCTGGGCGCGATCGGCGGCTGCATCGCCGGCCATCACATGCATAAGGTGCAGAAGCAGCGCCGCGCCGCGCAAAAGGCCGCCGCGACCCCCTCGCCGACGATGACGCCGACCCCGGCCGCGACGCCGACGCCCTCGCCGACCTAAGCCTTGTTGTTGCGCGCCCGCTCAGCGTTGGGGTCGAGCGGCCAGCGCGGCCGCGCCGGGGCGGAGAGATCGTCGGTTTTGCCCAGCCGCAGCCGCTCGATCCCCGCCCAGGCGATCATCGCGCCGTTGTCGGTGCATAGCCGCAGCGGCGGCGCGATCATCGGCAGGCCGCTCTGCTGGGCGAAGCGCGACAGCGTCGCCCGGATCGCGCCATTGGCGGCGACGCCGCCGGCCAGCACCAGCGCCTTCGCCGACTTGCCGCGCTGACGGTAGAGCCCGAGCGCGACGCGCAGCCGATCCTCGATCATGTCGACCACCGCCGCCTGGAACGAGGCGCACAGGTCCGCGACGTCGCGGTGCGTCAACGGCGCGGCGGCCATCGCGGCGTGGCGCACGGCGGTCTTGAGGCCGGAGAGCGAGAAATCGGCGTTCGGCCGCCCGAGCATCGGGCGCGGCAGGGCGAAGCGTTCGAGGTCGCCGCCCTTGGCCGCCGCCTCCACCGCCGGGCCGCCGGGATAGCCCAGGCCCAGCAACTTGGCCGTCTTGTCGAACGCCTCGCCGATGGCGTCGTCCATCGTCGCGCCGAGCCGCACATATTCGCCCACCCCCTCGACCGCGAGGATCTGCGTGTGCCCGCCCGAGGCGAGCAGCAGCAGATAGGGAAAGCTCAAGCGCCCGTCGATGCGCGGGATCAGCGCGTGGCCTTCGAGATGGTTGACCGCGATGAACGGCTTGTTGGCGGCGATGGCGATGCCCTTGGCGGCGGACAGGCCGATCAGCACGCCGCCGATCAGCCCGGGACCGGCCGAGGCCGCGACGCCGTCGATGTCGACCGCCCGCATCTGCGCTTTTTCCAGCGCGCGGACGATCAGACCGTCGAGCACCTCGACATGGGCGCGGGCGGCGATCTCCGGCACCACGCCGCCATATGCGGCGTGCGCGGCGATCTGGCTCATCACCTCGTCGGCCAGGATCTCGCCCGAGCCGTCCGGCTTGAGCTTGACGATCGCCGCGGCGGTCTCGTCGCAGGTAGTCTCCAGTCCCAGAACGCGCATGTCCGTCCACGAATCCGATTTGGCCGCATCTCTATACGCTTGGCGCGCGGCGCGACAGGGTTTACCCCTCCAATCATGGCGGCAAAGGCGACCATCGCGCTGTTTCGCGCCCGCGAGGATGCGGCGGGCTCCGCTGCGGCGCTGGCGCAGCGGGGGTTGGCGGCCGCGCTGGCGCCGGTGATCGAGATCGGCGCCACCGGCGCGCCGGCGCCGGAGGGGCCGTTCGATTTCGCCATCGCCAGCAGCGCCAAGGCGTTCGCCTTCGCCGACGCCGCCGCGCTGGCGGCGCTGATCGGGCTGCCGCTGCATGTGGTGGGCGAACAAA
>JAGWRL010000197.1 GCA_028876585.1 Pseudomonadota bacterium
CCTGTTGGTCGCCGCCGAGCGCGGCCGCGTCGAGCAGCAGAATATCCGGCCTCGCATTCGCCGCCAGCGCGAGCGCCCAGAAGAACAAAAACACATCGCGGCGCACCGGCGCCGGCACGGTCGCGGCGTAGCGGTCGCTCGCCCGCAACGCTTCGTCCGCCGCGCCATAGTCGGGATGCGCCGTCGCCAGCCGCTGGTGAATCGGCGCGAATAAAGGCGCGTTCCGGTTCTCGGCGACGATGCGCAGGTATCCGGCGAGGAAATAGGGGCCGATACGCGCATAAGACGCCAGCATGCCGCCGGGCCGGCGCGCGAGATAGACGGTGACGGGATCGAGCCGCGCCTCAAGCCAGCGCTGGCGCAAAAAGCCGCGACAGAACTTGAACAGCGGCCGCCGTCCAAGCCGGCGCGCATGATCGACGAGGCCGTTGAGATAGGCGGCGAGTTCCGGCGCCTCGTCGTCGCGCCCCAGCGCGAAGCGCTGGAAGGCGAATCGCGGCTCGTGGCCGACCACGCCGGCGCCGGGCAGGAACGGGTAGTCGGTGAGATAGTGGAAGCTTTTCGCGGGATGGCCGCGCGTCGCGGCGTCGCCGGCGGCGGCGAAGCGGTCCCAGTCCGCCTGCGTGTGGCGCGAATAATCCTCGTGCAGCGGCTCGTAGAACAGCGCCAGCGGATTGCGCTCGCGCAGCATGAACGCGAGATAGGTGCCGCCCGTGCGCCACATCGTCTGCAAGACGACCGGTCGCAGGGCGGCCGACATGGATCAGCGCGCCTTCAGCGCCGCGCGGCCGGCGAATTTGCCCTGCGGCCCCAGTTCCTCCTCGATGCGGATGAGCTGGTTGTATTTGGCCAGCCGGTCGGAGCGGGCGAGCGAGCCGGTCTTGATCTGCCCGCAGTTGGTGGCGACCGCGAGATCGGCGATGGTGGAATCCTCGGTCTCGCCGGAGCGGTGCGACATCACCGCGGTGTAGCCGGCGCGATGCGCCATATCGACGGCGGCCAGCGTCTCGGTCAACGAGCCGATCTGGTTGACCTTGATCAGGATCGAATTGGCGACGCCTTCGGCAATTCCGCGCCCCAGCCGCGTGACATTGGTGACGAACAGGTCGTCGCCGACGAGCTGGATCTTCGCGCCGAGTTGTTCGGTGGCGAGCTTCCAGCCGCGCCAGTCGTCCTCGGCCAGACCATCCTCGATCGAGACGATCGGATAGGCGGCGGCGAGCTTGCCGAGATATTCGACCTGCTGCTCGATCGAGCGGGTCTTGCCCTCGCCGGAATAGACATAGGCGCCGTCCTTGAAGAACTCGCTCGCGGCCGGGTCGAGCGCCAGCGCGATGTCGGCGCCGGGCTTGAATCCGGCCGCCTCGATCGCCTTCACGCAATAGTCGAGCGCCGCCTCGGCCGAGGGCAGATTGGGCGCAAAGCCGCCTTCGTCGCCGACGGCGGTGTTGAGTCCGGCCTTCTTCAGCAGCGACTTCAGGGTGTGGAACACCTCCGCGCCCCAGCGCACCGCCTCCTTCAGCGAGGGGGCGCCGAGCGGCATGATCATGAATTCCTGAAAATCGATCGGGTTGTCGGCGTGCACGCCGCCGTTGAGGATGTTCATCATCGGCGTCGGCAGCACGCGCGCCGTGGTGCCGCCGACATAGCGGTAGAGCGGCAGGCCGGAGGCTTCCGCCGCCGCCTTGGCGACCGCCAGCGAGACGCCGAGAATCGCATTGGCGCCGAGCTTGGCCTTGTTGGGCGTGCCGTCGAGCGCGATCATGGTCTCGTCGATCTTGACCTGATCCTCGGCCTCAAGCCCGGAGATGGCGTCGAAAATGTCGCGGTTGACCGCATCGACCGCCTTCAGCACGCCCTTGCCGCCGAACCGGCTCTTGTCGCCGTCGCGCAGTTCGACCGCCTCATGCGCGCCGGTGGAGGCGCCGGAGGGCACGGCGGCGCGGCCCATCGAGCCGTCTTCCAGCGTGACATCGACTTCAACCGTGGGATTGCCGCGAGAATCCATGATCTCGCGCGCGGCGATGTCGATAATGGCGGTCATGTCGGCTCCGTTGATGCAAAGACGCAGCGCAGCGCGCCGCCCGAAAAGCGCGCGCTGTTTACGCTATTGCAACGCATAACAAAAGCGCCGCAGCATTCAGAGTCGAACATTTGTATTGTGGTGGCAGCAAATGGACAAAATTGGGGCGGGAACAAAAAAAATGCATGGCAGCCTTGCCCAAGATGGTGACACCGCGTCAGCGATGTTCTAGAACCCGAGCGCGTAGAAAAAGGAGGCCGCCACCCCAACCCGAGGGGAGCGCCATACGCCGAGTCTGTGGGAGGACGAGAGGCGAGAAGTTCGAATTCGCGCGACTCTTTAAGAGTATCAGACGCGAAGCGGAACTTCCTGCCGAAAAGGAACGGGCCACAATACAAGGCCGGGGCGTAAGCTCCGGTCTTGTTCATTTTGGAGCCGGTTCCGCCCCCTGCCTTACTTTTGGGCGCCGTCGCGCTCGCCGCGCGCCCAGCCCTCGCGGGTCTCGGCGACGAAATCGGCCAGCCGGCCCGCTGTGATCGCCGCCCGCGCCCCCGCCATCAGCGATTGGTAATAGCCAAGGTTGATCGCGGTCAGCGCCATCATCCCCAGGATCTCGCCGGATTTGACGAGATGGCGCAGGTAGGCGCGGGAGAAATGGCGCCCGGCGTAGGCGGGCGAGGTTTCGTCGATCGGGCGCGGATCGTCGAGAAAACGCGCGTTCTTGAGGTTCATGCGGCCCTCGCGCGTATAGGCCAGCCCGTGCCGGCCCGCCCGCGTCGGCATCACGCAATCGAACATGTCGACGCCGCGCGCCAGCGAGGCCAAGAGATCATCGGGCGTGCCGACGCCCATGAGATAGCGCGGCTTGTCGGCGGGCAGGTAGGGCTCGACGGTCTCGATCATGTCGAGCATCACCGCCTGCGGCTCGCCGACCGCCAGCCCGCCGATGGCGAGGCCGTGGAAGTCCATTTCCGCCAGCGCCCGCGCGCTCTCCACCCGCAGCGCGCGATCCGCCCCACCCTGCACGATGCCGAACGCCGCCTGCCCCGGACCACCGGAAAAGGCGCGACGCGAACGCTCGGCCCAGCGCAGCGACAGCCGCATCGCCCGCTCCGCCTCCTCCGGCGAACAGGGCAGCCGCACGCATTCGTCGAACTGCATCTGGATGTCGGAGCCGAGCAGCGCCTGCACCTCCATCGCCCGTTCCGGCGTCAATTCGTGGCGCGAGCCGTCGATGTGCGACTGGAACACCACGCCGCGCTCGCTGAGCTTGCGCAGCTTCGACAGGCTCATCACCTGAAAGCCGCCGGAATCGGTGAGGATCGGCCGCTTCCATTGCATCATCTCATGCAACCCGCCGAGCCGGGCGACGCGCTCGGCGCCGGGGGCGAGCATCAGGTGATAGGTGTTGCCGAGCACGATGTCGGCGCCGAGCGCCTCGACCTCATGCGCATACATCGCCTTGACGGTGCCGGCGGTGCCGACGGGCATGAAGGCGGGGGTGCGAATCGTCCCGCGCGGGGTGACGATCTCGCCGCGCCGCGCCGCGCCGTCGCGGGCGAGCAGGCGAAAGGAAAAGCTGATGTCGTCGGCCATGCGCGGCGAACCTTGAGCAGCGTTGCGAAAGAGGCCCGTCCCGTAGCCGCTTCGCCGCGTTGGGGCAAACCCTAGCGCGACGCCACGAGTTGCAACTGCGGCGGCGGCGTGACGACCCGCGCCGGGCGGCCGAGCAGATAGCCCTGGCCCAGATCGACGCCGAGATCGGCAAGCGCCCGTTGCTGCCCGACCGTCTCGATCCCCTCTGCCAC
>JAGWRL010000198.1 GCA_028876585.1 Pseudomonadota bacterium
AAGTGCCGACCATGGATTTGGTGACCGAGCCCTTGCCGCCGCCCAGCGTAATGCCGCCGAGCACCGTCGCCGTCAGCACGATCACTTCCAGCCCGACGCCGATGTCGCCGCCGACCGTGCCGAGCCTTGCAGCGAAGAACAGCGCGCCCAGCCCCGTCAGCGCGCCGCTGGCGACATAGCACAGCGCGATCATGCGCCGCACCGGAATGCCGGAATTATAGGCCGAACGGCGCGAGCCGCCGATCGCGGTGATGTGCCAGCCCGGCCGCAGGCGGGTGAGGAAGATATGGCCGAAGATCGCCACCGCGATATAGACCAGCGCGACGCTGGGCACGCCGAACACATCGCCGCCGCCGATGAAATTCCAACTGGGAAAATCGGGGAAAGCGGCGGCGATTTCGTTGGAATGCGCCTGAATGAGAATGTCGAACGCGGAACGGTAGACAATCAAAGTGATCAGCGTGGTGATGAAGGCGCGCAGGCGCAGATAGCCGATGAGCACGCCGTTGACCGCGCCGAGCAGCGCGCCGCAGGCGATCGTCGCCAGCGCGACCAGCACCACCGGCCAGTTGAGCACGTCGAGCGTGTAGAGCGCGCAGAAATCGGTGAGCGCGAACATCGAACCGACCGACAGATCGATGCCGCCGACGATGACGACCAGCGCCATGCCGAGCCCGATGAAGCCGATTTCGCCGGCCTGGCGCGCGGTGTCGGCCAGACTCGACGGCGACAGGAAATTGTCGATCGACCGGCTCAACCAGAAGCCGACCGCCAGCAGCACGATGACGGGTATCGCCGTCTCGGTCCAGCGTTTGGAAAGGATTTCGCCGACCCAATGATCGGGCCAGTAACGGTAACGCAGACGGATGAAAGTATCGCGCATGAACCCGGCGTCTTGAAGCGAGCGTGGGACGCCGGGCGCGAGCGCGCCCGGCCTGAGCTATCAACCCGCGTTATTTCTTGAGGTCGCTCAAGTTCCAGCAGGCGGTGTCGGCGTTGGCCTTGGTGATCGGCACCAGCGTCGTATATTCCGAGCCCTTCACCGTGCCGGCCTTGGCGCCGGACGACAATAGCCATTTGATCGTGCCGGCCATCTGCGCGGCCTGGGTCGGCACGTCGTAGCTCATGTCGAGATCGAAGCCGCCGGCCTTGACCTGATCGCACGCGCCCTTGCGCTCGCCGCCGCCCGAGGTGGTGACGAACACTTTTCCGGTCAGCCCCGCCTCCTTGACCGCGGCCGCGGTGCCGATGTCCATGCCGTCCCAGAAGCCGACGATGCCGCACAGATCGGGGTTCTGCTTCAGCACCGTCTGTGTGATCGCCTTCGCCTTGGCGGCGTCCCAATCGGCGGCCTGCGACGAGACCACCTTGATCTCGGGATGTTTGGCCAGCACGTTCTCGACGCCCTTGAGCGTATAGGCGGAGGCCGCCGCCGACAGCGCGCCCTGGATGACGGCGATCTTGTTGGACTTGCCCTCGCAGGCCTTGACGACGGCTTCGGTCTGCTTCTCGCCGATCTCGACCCAGTTGGCGCCGACGAAGGCGGAACTGCGATAGGCCGAACCCATGTTGATCTGGATGACGTAGATGCCTTCCTTCTCGGCGCGTTGCAGCAGTTTGGCGTAGGTCTGCACGTCGGGGTTATGGATCACCATCACCGACGGTTTTTCCGAGATCAGCGAGGTGACGGCCTGCGCGCCGGCGTTGGTGTTCCAGTTGGGATCGCGGATTTCGAACTTGACGCCGTAGGGTTCAAGCTCCTTCTTGAGGCCGGCCCACCAGCCCTCGGTCAGATCGAAATTCATCGCCACCGGCACATAGGCGACCGTCTTGCCGGCCAGCGCCTCGCGAAAGCCGGCCTGAAACGGCTCGTCGAGCCCTTTCTGCGCCAGCGCCGGGGCGCAGGCGAGCGTCAGCGCCGCCAGCCCCGCCGCCGTCCATTTGGTCATCTTCAGCATCAACTTGCCTCCCTCTCAGATGTCGCCCTGCTGGGCGGTTTCCTCGTTGCGCGGATTGAGGAACGAATCGGTGATCACCGCCGCCAGCAGCACCACGCCCTTGATGAGGTTCTGCTGCGAATAGGTGAGATCCATGATCGTCATGCCGTTCAGCATGGTGCCGATCAGCAAGGTGCCGATCACCACGTTGACGACGCCGCCGCGCCCGCCCGACAGGCCGATGCCGCCGAGCACGACGACGAGAATGACGTCGTAGATCAGCGTCGAGTTGAAGATGCGGGTCGGCATCGAGTTGACGGAGGCCGCCAGCACCAATCCGGCGAAACAGCCGATCAGCGCCGCCAGCACATATTGCAGCACGATGATCGGCCGGGTCGGAATGCCGGTCACGCGCGCGGCGAACGGATTGTCGCCGATGGCGTAGACATAGGCGCCCCAGCGCGTCAGCCGCAAGAACACCGCGACCACGACGCAGGCGAGCGCGAACATCACGATCGAGGTCGGCAGGCCGAGGATCGTCCCCTGACCCAGCCGCTCGAAGCCTTTCATTCCGTCGCTCCACTGGACGACGTCGAGTTGAAACAGCGCCGCCTGACCGAGCCCGGCGAGAAACAACCCGGTCGCCAGCGTGGCGAACAGCGAGGGCACGTCGGCATAGGCGATCAACCAGCCGTTGACGAGGCCGAAGGCGAGCGCCAGCGCCAGCGCGGCGGCGATCGAGACCGGCAGCGAATGGCCGTCCTGCACCATCTGCAACACCAGGCCCGGCGGCACCGCGAGCGCGGCGATCAACGAAATGTCGATGCCGCGCCCGATCACCACGATCGCCATGGCGAGGCCGAGTATGCCCAGCACCGCCACGTTTTGCAGCAGCGTCAGCATGTTTTGCGGCGTCAGAAACCCGTTGAGGAATATCGACAGGATCGTGAACAGCGCCGCGAAAATCGCGAAGACGATTTCCTGCTGGCCGAATTTCAGGCGCGACCATCCGCCCCGCGCGGCGACGTTGCTCATGAGGCGCGCCATCCCGCGCGGCCGTTGCTAGGCAATCCATCCTCCCCCGGCGCTGGCGCGCCCACCTTCCCCGCCCGAGCGCGCGCTCAGGCCGGCTTTTCGCCATCATGGACGCAGCTTGGCCGCGCGTAAAGGGCCGAATGCGCGGGGCCTTGACGCGCGGCGCCGCCGGGCCGAACCTTCGGCCCAATCCAGGGAGGCTGGCGGCGATGATGGTTGCTTACACCGTGGAGCAGCGCGCGGCGCTGAACGCGCAGGCGCAGGCGCGGCTCGACGCGACGCCCCATGTCGGCGCGTTCCTGCGCGCCAGCCTGTCGCGCGATCCCGACGCGGCCACGCTGATCTATCTGCGCTCCGCGCTCGATCCCGATCCCGTCGTCATTCGCGCGGGCGCGTTTCTCGGGCTGATGGGCGCGATGAAGCGTTGGTTGCGGCGCAACGGCGTCGGGCGCGACGACGTCGTGGCGCTGCTGACCCCCAATGGCGCGGCGACGACCACGGCGTTTTTCGCCGCCATGAGCGCGGCGAAGGCGCAGCCGCTCAACCTGCTGATTTCGCGCGAGGCGATTCTGGCCCAGATCAACGCGGCGGGAACCAAGATTTTGCTCGCGCCGCCGCCCGGCGCGCCCGGCGGCCTGTATGAAAAAGTCGCCGGCCTCGAACGCGAGGCGCCGAGCCTGCAACGCATCGTCGTCACGCCGCTCGACGGGCGCATCGCCTTCGACGACGAGACGCTCGCGCCCGAAGACATGGGCGCCGACGAGGACGCCGTCGGGGGCCAGACGGTTTGCGTGCTGATGTCGACCGGCGGCACCACCGGCGCGCCGAAGATCGTGCCGCTGACGCATGCCAACGTGCTCGCCTCGGCGATCGGCTCGATGCTGTATTACGGCTTGCGGCCGGACGACCGCAACCTGCTCGCGCTGCCGCTGTTCCATGTCGGCGGCGCCTTTTGCGGCTCGCTGGCGATGCTGGGCGCCGGCGCGGGGATCGTCATCCCGACCGCCGGCGGCGCCCGCAACCCCGATGTCGTCGCCCATTATTGGCGCATCGTCGAGCGGATGCGCATCACGCTGGCCGGGCTGGTGCCGACGGGCCTTGGCGCGGTCGCGGCGACGCCGCTCGACGGCGCCGACATTTCGCGCCTGCGCGTTTTCGTCACCGGCGCCTCGGTCTGTCCGCCCGAAATCGAGCGCCGCTTTCTCGAAGTCTGGCGCGGCGATTGCGTGCGCCAGCTCTACGGCATGACCGAATTCGCCGGCGCGGCGGCGCAGACCCCGTTCGACCGTACGCAGCCCCCCGGCGCCGTCGGCGTCGCGCTGCCGCTGGCCGAACTCGCGGTGCTTACGGGGAACGAAATCCACCACCGCGATACGCCGAGCGGCGAAATTCTGATGCGTGGGCCGCAGATGTTTGCGGGCTACCTCGACCCGGCGCAGACGGGCGCCACCTTCCACGAGGGTTGGCTGCGCAGCGGCGACCTCGGCCGCATCGGCCCGGACGGCGAAGTCTACGTGACGGGGCGCGCCAAGGACCTGATCATTCGCGGCGGCCACAATATCGATCCGGCGGCGATCGAGGACGTCGCGCTCGCCTTTCCCGGCGTCGGCCTCGCCGCCGCGGTCGGCCGGCCCGACGCCTACGCCGGCGAAACGCCGATGCTGTTCGTGTCGGCGAGCCCCGGCAGCGCCATCGACGCCGACGCGCTCGGGCAATTCGTGCAGACGCACGGGTTGGAAGGCCCGGCGCGGCCGCGCGCGGTCGTCGTGCTGGCGGACATGCCGATGACGCCGGTCGGCAAGATTTTCAAGCCGCGCCTGCGCGAACTCGCCGCCGAGGCGGCGGCGCGCGAGGCGCTGCAAGCCGCTTTGGGCGGCGCGCCGTTCACCGTGCGCGCCTCGCACGAGCCGCAGGGCCTGTTCCTGCGCGCCACGGCGCCGGCGGCGTGGGTCGACGCGGCGCGCGCGGAGCTTGGCAAGTTCCCGGTCGGCTTCGAGGTGAGCACGGCCTAGAACCGCTGCATCGCTGTGCGCACGCGGGCGACGAACGCCTCGCGTTGGGCGAGCGTCACGACGTTGAGGTGATAGAGGGCGTGAAATTCCGCCTTCGCGCCTTTGCCGGCGAACCATCTGACATAGCGGGTGACGATCTTGCGCGGCGGGTCGCCCATCCACAGCGCCATATAGCGCGGCCGGCCGTAGGTGACCACGCCGGCGATCTTCCTGATGTTGGCGAGCATCGGCCGCACATGCGCGGGATCGCTGAGGTCGAACGCGACGCCGGGCATGAACACGCGGTCGAAGAAACCCTTCAGCATCGCCGGCGGCCCAAAACACCAGGTCGGAAATTGCAGCACCAGCGCTTCGGCCCGCCGCAGCCGCGCGACGATCGATTCCAATCCGCTCTGGTTGATCGGCTCGTCGTGATAATGGCGCCGCCCCTCTTCGGTCAGCACCGGATCGAACTTCTCCGCATAGAGGTCGAGCAGGTCGACTTCGTGGCCCGCCGCCCGCAATCCCGCCAAAGCCTCGACGCGGATCGCGGCGTGAAAGCTCTCGGGCAGCGGGTGGCAATACAAATAGAGAATTCTCATGCGCGCACCGGCGTGTAGCTTCGCATCTTGCCGGGGTTGAGCAGGCCGAGCGGATCAACTTCGGCCTTGAAGCCGATCTGATCGGCGTCGGCGCGCTTGTGCCGGCTGCCGTCCTCCAGCGTGAACACATGCGGATTGGCGACCATGACGCCGTGCTTCTCATAGATCTCGACGATCTCGAACAGCCGTTCGCGCGTGGTGAAGCGCACCACGGGCAACGCGCTCGCCGTCACCCGGCCGCCGAAGCGGATGAACTCCAGATGATGCCACACCTCGTCGCCGAACAGCGCGACCATTTCGGCGACGCTCTCCAGCAGCCGCTCGGCCGGGAACAGACATTGCTGATAGCTCACGCCACGGTCGCTCTTGAGCACCTGCAACGTCGTGTGGTTCCACGCATATTCGTAGATCGGCGTCTCCGCCGCGCTTTCGTCGCACGGCCGCTCGTGGGTGATATCGCCGCGCCGGCCCAGCATCGCCTTGAACGTCTCCAGCGAAGGCTTGGCGATCATCGCCAGCAACAGGCTCTTTCCTTCGGGACAGGCGCTCGCGAACGGGCCGAAATAGCGCGGGATCGGCCAGGAAATCGGCGTCAGCAGCTTCTTCACCACGCCATCGGCCAGCGCGACGGCGTATCCGACCTCGCAGGCGGCGGCGAAATCGTCGAACGCGACCGCGACCTCGATCCATTCCCACAGCGGCGCGAGCGGCATTTCCAGCGCGGTGATGACGCCCGTCGTGCCATAGGCGCGGTTGATCTTCTGCGCCGCGTCGCCGCGCAATTCGATCACGCGCGGCGTCTCCTCCAGGGTCACGATGCGCGCGGCCTGGATGTTGCCGGGCTCGCGCAAACC